>WANL01000013.1 GCA_015521825.1 Candidatus Aenigmatarchaeota archaeon | reverse complement strand
TAATTAAAGTTCGTGTAGCAAATAAGCAAGATTTGTAAAATTCTATTGAAGCGGTTTTCTTGTCGCCATTTCTATGAGAAATTACAGAAGCGAGAGCATAACCTAAATTAAATCTCAAATCTTGAATTAAATCAATTATGCTTATTGGTGGGGCTTTCATTTTTTCTATAACCTTTTCACCAGAAAGAGTTTTTCCTGTCAGAATTAATTCACGCAAATAAATTTTCTTTTGAAAAGGTGTATCTATTTTCCCCTGTAAAAATTCTTCATATTTAAAAGGATAAATATTGAATCCTTTCTTACTAATAACTTTTTTAATTTCACTTCTTCCAACATAATTATCTTTTGAAAAAAGAACACCAATTTCAAAATCGCTTCTTTTTGTAAAGTCAGTTCTGGCTCTTGAACCATATAAGAATATTGAAATTGGTTTGAAATGTTTGTTTAACAATTCAATGATTTCTTCCATAAGATAAGTTAATTTGTTTAAATAATTATCTTTTGTGCGTGCCGTTTGGGTTGGTTTAATAAATAAGTCATCGCTATTGCTGATAACGTGTTGCGGGTATGCGAAGACCGTAAGGGTTTTGGGCGAGCATCAAAGGTGCGAACCGCATATCCGCTTGCTGTCCGAGTGAGGCAGCACCGAAGCGAACGACAGCGAGCGGAAAGTTCACGGAATTCCGCCGATTATTTTATTTACTTCATCCACCCATCTTTTATCTATTTCATTGCTTCCTTTTTGTCTTATTGCCCAGCAGCCGTAACCAGTTTTATCAGCACTTTTGGTTAGTATATGCCCCTCGTATCTTCCTTCGAGAACGAATAAAACTTTCCCAACATTAGTTAAAATTCTGTAACCGTTTGTGTTGGTTGGAATGTGATTTCTTTCCTCCGGTCTGATCCATTGGCTTATAGTTATGTTAACTGGTTCTTTAAAATTAACTTCCACTATTTTTCCTTGTGACCTTAGTAGAGCAACATCTTCTTCAAATATAGCACACTTTCCCTGCAAATTTGCTTTTTCTAGGATTGGGATTAGATCATTGGCTAATTTTGTGTATTCCTCTTCGCTTTGTTCAATAATTCTTTCGCTTCCAAACTGCCACACGGAAATCTTCTCTATTTTAGCAACTCCTGTATGAACAACAACTGTTTCGCTGTGTTCGTGCACTGTTGCACGATTAAATTAGACGGGACGGAGTGGATTTCGGACAACAAGGTTTATTTCCAAGAGTGTAGAAGCAGATGTTCGATAATTTTTATTTTTTATTTCACCAACAATAAGTTAACAGACCGCGCGCGAAAAAATTATTATGAGCGTTTTCGACCTGCTTCACGAAAGGGTAAGGGACATCGCGAAACAGAGATTCGGATCGCCAAGCCGTGTCCAGGAGGTTGCGATTCCGAGAGTCCTGGAAGGGAAGAACTGTCTGATAGTGGCACCGACCGGTCTCGGAAAGACCGAGGCCGCCCTCCTCCCGGTTTTCAGCCGGATCCTGGAAAGAGAGTCCAGACCAATAGCCGTTCTTTACGTGACCCCGCTGAGGGCCCTCAACCGGGACCTCCTGGACAGAATTTCCTTCTGGTCCGTGAAACTCGGTCTCGGCGTGACCGTTAGGCACGGTGACACGACCTCCCACCAGAGGAGAATTCAGGTTGAGCATCCGGACGAAATTTTTATCGTGACCCCCGAGCAGCTCCAGGCTATGCTTCCCGGGAAGAAGATGAGGAAACTTTTGAAAAACCTGGAGTTCGTTGTAATAGACGAAGTTCACGAGCTCGTCGGAAGCAGGAGGGGGGCCCAGCTGGCCTGCGGTCTCGCCAGGTTAAAGGAGCTGTGCGACCCCCAGATCGTTTGTCTGTCGGCGACCGTTGGATCACCGAGGGAAACGGCCTCGTACTTCGGATGCAGCGAGGTCCTGACTGTGAGGTCCGAGAAGGAAATGGAAATCTCGGTGATCTACCCGGTTCCGGAGGCCGGGGATTTCGAAGCGGCCGAGAAGCTTTCGGTGACACCGGAGATCGCTGCCAGACTCCGGGTTCTCGCCGGCATCCTGAAGACCTCAGGAAATGTTCTGGTTTTTACCAACACCAGGGAAACCGCCGAGGTCCTTTCCTCCAGGCTCAGACTCTACGATTCAGAAATTTCGCACGACATTCACCATTCTTCCCTGTCCCGGGATTCGAGGACCGAGGCCGAAAGAAAGTTCAAGAGAAGCGAAATCGACGCGCTGATAGCGACCTCATCCCTCGAACTCGGGATAGACATCGGTTCGGTCGACACCGTGGTTCAGTACGGTTCTCCGCGCCAGGTGGTCAAACTCCTGCAGCGCACCGGGAGAAGTGGACACGCACCTGGAAGAAAGTCGAAAGCCGTTGTGATAACCACGGACACCGACGACCTGTTCGAAACCTGCGCGATCGTCGAACTTGCGGGTTCCGGAAAGATCGAAAAAACCGAGGTGTGCCTTCAGCCGCTGGACGTCCTGGCCCACCAGATAGCAGGGATTTTGATAGAGTACTACTCGGTTGATGCCGGGAAAATCGCGGAAATTCTCAGGAGGGCCGCCCCGTTCTCCGGTCTTTCCGAAGAGGATTTCTGGAAGGTCGTTGACTTCATGGAATCCATCCGGGTGATCAGGAGGAACGGTTCCGAATTGATCAGAACCAGGAAGACCTTCGATTACTACTTTTCAAACCTTTCGACCATACCGGATTCCAGGAGCTACTCCGTTGTTTCGGTTTCCGGTGAGCGGGTAGGAAGCATAGACGAGGCTTTTTTCGCCTCCCTCGACTCGGATAACTTCATAGTTAAGGGTAGGCCGTGGAGAATAGTTTCGGTCGAAGGAAGGAAAATCCTTGTGGAACCTTCGGCAGATGTGGAATCCGCGGTTCCGGCGTGGGAAGGCGAGCTAATTCCTGTTCCGGAGGCGGTTGCCCGGAAGGTGTCCGAGCTGAGGAAAAGGCTTTCTAGCGGGTCCGAGATTCCGTTCGTCGACCGGGCTGGAGCCGAGAAGATGAAGAAAATCCTGGAGGAGCAGAGAAAGGTCTCCGAGATTCCGGAAGGGTTCTGCATCGAGGAAAGGGAGGACAGGGTAGTTCTCCACACCTGCGCCGGTACCAGAATAAACGACGCCGTAGCTGCCTACCTTTCCTCCCTGTTGGCGGATTTCGGATCCTCGGTGATGGTCAGGTCCGACCCTTACAGGGTTTCTGTGAAGGGTGTTAGGCTCGGGGATGTGGTCCGGATTCTGGAGACAACGGGTCCGGGAGACGTTAAAAGGGTCATCGAAGGCTCGGTTACCCGGCTTCCGGGATTTTCCAGGATTTTTCTTTCGGTTGCCAAGAGGTTCGGTGCGATTTCCCGGGACGCCGAGGTTTCCGGAGTCGGCAGGCTTGTAAAGGCTTTCGAGGACACCCCGGTTTTCGACGAGGCCGTGAGGGAGATCATGCGAAAGTACGACTGCTCAGGGGCAGAGAAGATCCTGACCTCCGGATTCAGAATCATCCCCCCGGGTCCGCTCGGCGCGGTGTCCGGTTACGGGGACGTTGTGGTTCCGGAAAAGCCGGAAGAGATTCTGAAGGCCGTGAGGAAGCGGCTGGAGACCACAAGGCTCAGGGTGGTCTGTCTCAACTGCGGGAAGTTTTCCGTCACCGTTACTCCGGATTCCGATCCGGTATGTCTGGTTTGCGGCTCGAGGCTTCTCGGGGTCACCTCCCCGGAAGATAGAAAATCCCTGAAGGTTGTTAAAAAACACCTTTCCGGTAAGACCCTCGATCCGGAAGAGGAACTCAAACTCAAGAGACTTAAGAGAACCGCTGACGTCGTAATAGCCTACAGGAAGGACGGTCTTCTCTGTCTCGCCGGCAGAGGGGTTGGCCCGGAAACAGCTATGAGGATTCTCTCCTCTCCCGGGGACATCTACAGGAAAATCTACGAGGCCGAACTTAAGTACGCCGAGACCAGGAGGTTCTGGACTAAAAAATTATAAAGACCGGTAACCTATTTTATACAGTATGAAAAGGATTCTGATCCTTTTAGCTCTTTTGGTTCCCGCACCGGTTTTCGCGGCTTCCTTAGACGTGAATTTAGACGGTTTGGTCACTTCGAACACGACTCCCGTGCTTTCCGTCCGGGTCGGCGATTTTTCGGACATAACCTACGACTGGGGTTCCGGAAATATAAGCGGGTGCGCCCACTGCAGGCACTACAGAACGAAATACGGCGAGTTCGCCAACTCCTCGGATCCGGATCTGATAGCGGCCTGGCACGCGAACGAGGATTGGGACGACAGGTTCAGGGACGACTCCGGTTACGGGAACGACGGAGTTTTCTCGAATCCGTGGGGCCTCTGGAGGTCTTACGGGAAGTTTCCCTACGCTTACAACGGAATAGTTTCGTTCGACGATGTATGCAAGTACAACGACACCCTCTACCTCTTCGTCCATTCTACCGAGAATTCCAGCGTGAGGGACGCCTCGGACATGTTCTTCCTGAACGCCACCTGGCTGGACGAAAACGGAAATGTGATAAGGAACGACATAATAGACACCGTTCCCGGCCCGGACGGGATAATAGCGGACCCGCAGTGCTACTTTTTCAACAACACCTTTTACGTTGCGGTTTCCAGGTATTACGGGAACGACAGTGTGGATAGAAACGGTTCGGTCACGGTTTACTACGAGGATCCCTTTTTCAGCGGGAACTGGTACGTTGCGGTTGACACCTTCAACGCAACGGGCCACAACTTCTCCTTCCTCACCCCGGATCTGTTCGAGTTCGGCGGTTCTCTGATGATAGTCGGTTTTTACGGAGTTGAAAGGAGTGCAGGAAACACACCGACCTACACGAACCTGAGTTTTTTCAACGTCTCGGCCAAGGACTTTTACTCGTTCTACAATGATTCCCGGTGGTACATGAGCACTCCAAGGGTGGCCAGGGTGAACGACATGTACTACATAGTTTTTTACAACGCAACCGAAGATGCCAGCGGCTTCTACGCCTCCATCGTCATGACTAACACGACCGACCTCAAGACTTTCAACGAGCCGGTGTGCGTGGACTGTAACGGGTACAGTTCCCAGAGTAAATGGCCCTCGATAGAGATCATGCCGAACGGCGATTTCCTTGTTCCCTACGCCTCCAATCCGGGTTCGGGAGAGGACATAATGTACAGGACGTCTTCGGACTATTCCACATTTTCTCCGTACTACGTGATGGCCAACGGAGGACTTTCCGAGCAGTACGCCTACGCCACGTTCGACGAGAAGAACAGGACCATGTACTTTTACAACCGGCTGGACTCCGGGGCGAGTACTCAGGAAAAAATGCTGAAGTGGAACAGGACCCACTGGTTCGGGGTTTACGGTTACGGAATCACGGTTAACGGATGGCACCCCCAGTGGCAGAGCGTTAACGTAACTTCGTTTTCCAATCCGCCGACCTCTTCGTTTTCAGTCAGCCTCTGGTTTTACGTTCG
>WANL01000012.1 GCA_015521825.1 Candidatus Aenigmatarchaeota archaeon | reverse complement strand
CTGGATTTATCCCTCTCTATTCTGTAGAGATAGCCGGAAACCGCGTCCTCAAGCGCCGGCTCGTGAGTTATAAGAAATACCTGGTCAACGAACTCGGTTATCCTCTCCCTCAGAACCCTCGCGAGTTCCTCCACGGCCTTGGAATCGAGGTTGTGCGTGGGTTCGTCCAGAACTAACCACCTTAACTGAGGAGCCAGCACCAGGGAAAAAGCTATTCTCAGTGCAAGGCACGCAAGCGACCGCTCGCCACCGGAAACCGATTCGGCAGAAACCCAGCCGTGAAGGTCCCTGAGCTGAAGGATGTAATCCCCGTCGACCGTGAGCCTGACCGAGGAAAAGTCCCCGTACGGATAGAGTTCCTGCCACACCAGGTGCATCGCCCTGTTAACCGAGTCCACGAAGTTCTTCCTCAGCTCCTCCTGAGTGGCGGAAAGGACCTCGGAAAGAACGGAAAACTGCTCCTTAAGAAACTTCAGCCTCTCCAGAGCCTTTCTCTCCCTTTCCAGGTTCTCCCTCTTTCTCTCGGCCTCCTCGAGTCTTCTTCTCTTTTCAGCCAGAAGCACCCTCCTCGATTCGAGCGAAGCCGTTACCTCGGTTTCCTCCGCGGTAACACCTTCAAGTTCCTTCCTCAGCCTCTCCAGTTCCTCCGGGGAAAAACTCTCCCTCAGCGAGGAAAGCGCCTTCCTGAGCTCGCTCTCCCTGGCGGCAAGGCCTTCGAGCTCGGACTCCTTTTTCTCGAGTTCCGCGAACTTTTCAAAAAGCGCGGAGGACTCCGCAAGCTCCATCCTCGCAGCCTCGAGAACCTTTTTGACACTTTCCAGTTCCTCGTTGAGGACCCTTTCCCGTCCTTCCGCGTCCTTAAGGACCTTTCCGATTTCTTCCAGTCTTTTCCTCAGGCTTTCGAGTTCTTCCTCATTCGGCATGGAGTTCAGGAGGGCCTTAGCGCTTTCCCTGGACCTGACAGCATCCTCTACCCTTCTCAGTTCCGACCTCACCTCAGCGTACCTCGAGTTCAGCGAGTGGAACTCGTTCTCCTTCTCCGCGATTCTTTCCTCGAGTTCCCTGGTCATCTCGGCCTTTCTCCCGTCCTCGAGCGGCCTGAAGCAGGTAGGACACTTCCCGGAAATCCCGGAGATTTTTTCCACCCTTTCCTTAAGGTCCGAAATCTCGAACCGCAGGGACGCGATCCTGTTTCTCAACCTTTCCGCTTCTTCCTCGAGCTCCCGCCTCTTCGATGCGATTTCCTCCAGCCTTTTGATCTCTTCCCTGAGGTGGGCCGCGCGCTCGAGCTTCCCCTCGAACTCCGCGATCCTGGAACTCACAACGGCCCGTTCGGACCTCAGGGTCTCGCGCTCCTTCCTCAATTCCTCGAGCTTCTGTGAAATCCCAGTTTCCCTGGCCTCAAGACCGGAAATTCTCTCCTTTATCGCGGTGAGATCCGGTTTGGTCTTCCCGGCGAGTCCGGCCCTGAGAGCATTAACTTCTTCTCTCAGTCTTCTGGAAAGAGCCTCCACCGAGGCGAGGTTCCTTTCGAGCTCGGATATGATTTTTTCCGTCCTCTCCAATCTGGAGATCCTCGTTCTCAGCTCGTCTTTCCTGGTCCTTATAGAATCGAGCCGTTTCTCGAGGTCCGAAATTTCGGCATCGATCCTCTTTATCTCCTCCCTCAGCTCCGGGACCGCCAGGATATCGGGATCTCCGGAAAGGGTGTTCACCGTTCTTTCCTTTTCCGCAACCGCGATCCCGAACCTGTTCGAAAGGGTAGTGGCCGAGGCTCTCGCCTTTTCGAAGTCGTCCAGCTTCAGAAGCTCGTCTATTTTTTTCATCCTCTTTCCCTTGGGAATTGTGAGAAACATGTCCAGCTGGTTCTGCTCGGAGTAAACCGCTCTGGTGAAGAGGTCGTAGTTCATTTTCAAAAGCGATTCCACGGTCTCGGTGACCTTCTTCGGCTGGGCCTCCATGAGAACGTTTCCGCACCTTATCTCGGCCTCGGTCCTGTTCTTTTTGATCCTCCTGATCACGGTGTACTCCTTTCCGTCTATTTCGAAGCGGACCTCGACAGCGGCCTCGTCCTTTTTCACCGGTTTCTTCGTTATAACGTCCTCGAGTTTTATTTTTTTCTGGTTCAGCTGCGGGAAGGTGCCGAAAAGTCCGAAGCAGATGGCGTCGAGGACGGAGGTCTTTCCCGCCCCTATTATTCCGATGAGGCAGTTGGTTCCTTCGGAGAACTCGAGCTCGGAATGCTCGTGGCACTTCCAGTTTCTGAGAACCACCTTATTTATCATTCCCATCCCCTGTCAGCATGTCGAAAACCGCGTCCACATTCCCCTCGACGAGAAAGTCGAAAATCTCGTCTATGCCGAGCTTGCAGCCGGCGGCCTCCAGATTCTTCTTCAGAACAGCCATGCCGTACTCCTCCGGGCTGGCCTTTTCGTACTGAAGTGCTACCGGGGTCCTTCCGTCTTCCTCCTCTTCGAGATTCTGGATTATTTTCAGGATCATCCTGGAGGAGTATTTCTGGGGGAATCTGGAGAGGTCAGGGGCCTCGGAACCCTTCGGGACGGTTCCCTTAATCTTCAGGTAGACAACCGGCTTCTTCCGGGACTCCGGAACCGAAGAGAGGAGCTGTTCGATCCGGTTCTCCAGGTCCGCGGAGTACTCTACCGAAAGGTGGTACACCCTCCTTTGGTTTTCCAGCGGATGGAACTTGAGATCGGAACCGTCGAAGGTGTAGAAACCCTTTTCCTGCTCGCTTTCCCGTTTGTGCGCGGTAGTCGATACCAGGCTCCCGGTAAGCACGAGTTTCCCGCTCTTTACGGGTCTTACCTCCCTCCAGTGAAGGTGACCGAGAACGTAAAGGTCGAAGCCGTCCGGAAGATCCTCGATCGAAATCGAGGGCGGGTCGAGGGGCGAGTATATGAACTCCTTGACCGACTGGTGGAAGACGAATATGTTGACCGCGCCTTCCACGGGTTTCGGGGACCACTCCCTGAGAACGTCGGCCGCGTACCTTTCGGGAACCCCGGACATTCCGTGAACCGCGACCAGCCTTCCGCCGATATCGAAGACCGCGGTTGCCAGGTGCAGGTGGAGAACGAGGCCGGCGTGCTCCAGGGCCTGAACCGGGTTGACCATGTGGATGCTCCTCCTCTCGTGGGTTCCGTGGATGACGACGACCGGAATCCCTCTCAGCGCCAACTCGGGAACCTCGTCCTTTCCCTCGATGCGGACCAGCCTGGCACCGGTACCACCCTTCTTGGCAACCGAAAGGATCTTTGCGGTCTTCGCGAAGACCTCCTGCTTCGGCACCCTGGAATCGAAAAGGTCTCCGGCTATTATTATCAGATCCGAGTCGGAGGCCCTCCGCATGACCTCTTCAAGGGCCTGGAACGGGTCTTCACCGCGCTCGCTCCCGAACTCGAACCCGCAGTGGCAGTCCGAGAATATCGTTACTTTCATATATTCTGGTTTCTGGCCGGTGGTTAAAAAGTTTATTCCGATAACTTTATAAATACCGTTCGGAAAACTTTATTTGATGAGCGTAGTTCTCGGGGAGAGTAACATGGGAAACGGTGTTCTAAAAAGCGGAACGACAACGGTCGGTCTCGTGTTCAGGGACGGTGTGGTCCTGGCGGCCGACAAAAAAACCACTATGGGGTACATGGTGGAATCCAAGGAGTCGAAAAAGATCTACAGGGTGGACGAGCACATAGGTATTTCGGTTGCCGGAATGGTTGGGGACATTCTGACGATGGTTAGGCTTCTGAGGGCCCAGTTCAAGCTGTACAGACTGGAAAGGGGGCCGATCCCGGTGAGGGCTGCGGCAACCCTGATATCCACGATTCTCCACGGAAGCAAGTTCTTTCCCTACCTGGTTCACCTCGTGGTCGGCGGTTACGACTCGAAACCCAGATTATTTTCGTTCGACGCTCTCGGAGGGTACAGCACCAAGGACAGGTACTACTCAACCGGAAGCGGGAGTCCCTTTGCCTACGGTGTGCTCGAAGCCGGGTACAGGGAAGGGCTTTCGAAAGACGAAGCCGTAAGGCTCGCGGTGAAGGCGGTGAGGGCCGCGGCGGAAAGGGACATAGGATCGGGTTTCGGGATCGACGCTGTGGTAATAGACAAAAAGGGGTACAGCGAGGTTCCCGCCCAGGAAATCAAACGGATAGCGTGAAAGGGTTCTCCTATGGAGCAAACCGTGGAAGAAATTTTCAGAAAAATAAAGGAAGGGGTACCTCCGGGCACCGAAATCTCGGACATCCGTTTTGAGGGGTGCGAGGTAGTCGTCTACGTTAAAAACAGGGAAGCCCTGGAGGACACGGGTTTCGTGAGAAACCTGGTTTCGGAGCTGAAGAAAAGGATCATAGTCAGGCCGGACCCCTCGCTGTGCTCGGACCCGGAGACCGCGAAGAAGGTCATTCTGGAGACCGTCCCGAAGGAGGCCGGAATAAAGCAGATCAATTTCGAACCAGAGTTCGCCCTGATAACAGTGGAGGCAGAGAAACCGGGTCTGGTCATAGGACGGGGAGGAGAGCTTCTGAGGGAACTGAAGAAAAGGATAATGTGGGATATCCAGATAAAGCGGGTTCCGGCGATACACAGCGACATAGTCAAGACCCTGAGGGAAATGATCTACCGGGAGTCGCAGTTCAGAAAGGAGTTCCTGGATTCGGTCGGAAGGAGGATTCACAGCGGGTGGAAGGGAACGGACTGGGTGAGACTTACGGCTCTCGGCGGCTTCCGGGAGGTGGGAAGGTCCTGCATACTCCTTCAAACCCCGGAAAGCAGGGTCCTGCTCGACTGCGGAATCAAACCGGGAAGCGACGAGTACCCGTACCTCTCGGTCCCGGAGGTTAACTTCCAGAACCTCAACGCCGTGGTTCTTTCTCACCCGCACCTCGACCACTGCGGCATGATCCCGTACCTGTACGAGTACGGTTTCGACGGACCGCTTTACTGCACCGCGCCCGCCAGGGACCTCATGGTCCTGCTCTGTATGGACTACATCGAACTAGCCCAACGCGAAGGGAAGCAGGCACCGTACACCACGAAAGGAATAAAGAACGCGGTGAGGCACTCGATCTGTATAGACTACGAGGAAGTCTCGGACATAACTCCCGATATGAGGCTCACCCTTTTCAACGCCGGACACATCCTGGGAAGCGCCCTGGTCCACATCCACGTGGGCGAAGGGCTTCACAACATCCTTTACACCTCGGACTTCAAGTTCGAGAAAACCGCCCTTTTCGAGCCAGCGTCCCTCGGATTCCCCAGGGCCGAAACGGTAATTGTGGAAAGCACCTACGGAAGCCCGAAGGACATCCAGCCGAGGAGGAAGGTAGCCGAGGAAAACCTGGTATCGATAGTTAACGAAACCATGGAGCGCGGCGGAAAGGTTCTGATCCCGTCCTTCGCGGTGGGCAGGGCCCAGGACGTGATGGTTATCCTGGCCGAGCGCGGTTTCGAGTACCCGGTCTACCTCGAGGGAATGCTCTGGGACGCCCTGGCCATTCACACGGCCTATCCGGAGTACCTCGGGAGGGACATTCAGAGAATGATTTTCCACAAGGGATTCAATCCGTTCACTGCGGAAATATTCAAAAGGGTGGGCTCGGCGGACGAAAGGAAAAGCGTTCTCGAGTCCAAGGACCCGTGCGTGATAATCGCCACAAGCGGGATGATGACCGGCGGCCCGGTTCTCGAGTACCTCAGAGGTCTGGCCGAGGACCCGAAGAACACCCTGGTTTTCGTCGGCTACCAGGCCGAGGGCACCTTCGGGAGAAGGATCCAGAAAGGCTGGAGGGAGGTTCCGATGAAGGTTAACGGAAAAACTATAGCGCTTCCGATAAACTGCGAGGTCCGAACCGTTGAGGGTCTTTCGGGCCACTCGGACTTCAGGCAGATTCACAACTACATTTCCAGATTGAGACAAAGGCCTGAAAGGATAATATGCAACCACGGGGATAATAACAAGTGCATCGAACTCGCGAAAACCATTCACAAAAGATTCAGGTGCGAGACCCTGGCACCCAAGCTCCTGGAAACCGTGAGGCTGAGCTGAATGATCAGGATAAAGGAGCTCTCGGTTCAGGAAAGGCCGAGGGAAAAACTCATAAGGTACGGTCCGTCCTCCCTCAGCAACATCGAACTCCTCGCGATAATAATAGGAAATGGTTCGAGAAACGAGAGCGCCCTCGACATCTCCGCCAAGCTTCTCTCCAGGTACACCCTCCGCGAGCTTTCCACGGCAGGGGTCTCCCAGCTTAAAGAAGTCCTCGGAGTCAAGGACGCCAAGGCCTGCTCCATAGTTGCGGCGTTCGAACTAGGAAGGAGGGCCTGGTCCTACACGGGTGAGAATTACGAAATAAAAAGCGTGGAGGATGTGGTTCGCCTCTTTCCGGAAATGCGCCACATAAAGCAGGAGGTTCTGAAAGCCGTGTTTTTAAACTCGCGGCTGGGTCTGATAAAAACCGATGTGATTTCGGTGGGCGGTCTGAACACGAACTCCGTAGAACCGAGGGAGGTCTTCAGACCGGCCGTCCTGGAATCCGCGGCCGGAATAATCCTAGTGCACAACCATCCTTCCGGAGATCCGACGCCGAGCGAAAGGGACGTGAAGTTCACGAAAGAGATCCTGGAAGCGGGCAGGGTTCTCGGCATAGAACTTCTGGACCACATAATAATCGGCGACGGGAAGTTCGTCAGCCTCAAGGAAGAGGGAATCCTATAGCTCTTTGTGAAGCCTTTTTATGTCCTCGGCGAGCTTAAGGGTTTTCTTCCCTTTTTCGGAAATCTCGTAGATAGAAACCGCGCGGCCCTTTATTCTCTCGACCCTGACCTTTATGAGGTTGAACTTCTCGAGTTCCTTCAGCCTCTCGCTCCTCATTTTCTCGTTGGCGCACGCAGCGGAAATGTCCTTGAACCTCCTCGGCTTTTCTTTAAGGGCCTTCAGGATGTTGTAGGTATACTTTTTAGCCAGAACGTTGAGAACCGTCCGGTCCTTCATATATTTGAATACCGGCCTGGAAATTTTATTCTTTTCCGAACCGAAGCGGTTAAAAACTTACGCAAACTACAGGAGATTCGGGAAATTTTTAAATATCCTCCAGGAAAATGAAAATATGCGCCGATAGTCTAGCGGTAGGACCCTGGCCTTCCAAGCCAGTGACCCGGGTTCGAAAATCCGGGATTCCCGGTCGGCGCACCAAATAACGATGAACAGGAGAAAGATCGCGTTGGAGCGCGTGAGGATCCTGGAGGAACTCGCGGAGAAAAACGCGGAGTACAGGGAGAGATACCTCGAACTCGCGGAGAAAATAAAGAAGAAGTACGGGCTCAGAAAGTTTTTTAAAGGAGGAGATGCAAGATATGGGCATGCACGACGTTCCGGCCGAAGCCGTGATAAAAAGGGTAGCCGAGGAACTGAAAAAAATGGAAAGGATAAAGTACCCGTACCCGGTTCCGATAAAGACCGGGGCGTGCGCGGAGAGACCCCCGACCCAGGAAGATTTCTGGTACGTGAGGTGCGCCGCGATTCTGAGGAAGCTTTACCTTCACGGTCCGCTCGGAACGGAAAGGTTGAGAACGATGTTCGGCGGTAAAAGGAGAAGGGGCCACAGCCCGCCGAAATTCAGGAAGGCCGGAGGGAAGTTCATAAGAACCATGCTACAGCAGATGGAAGCCGAAGGGCTGGTGAAGACCGTGAAGGGTAAGGGGAGGATGCTTACACCGAAGGGCCAGTCGCTCCTGGACAGGATATCGGGGTCGATCAAGAAATGACCCAGGACCTGAAATCCGTTGTGAGAAGGATGCTCACAAAGGAAGCTGCCGAGAGACTCGCGAGGGTCAGGCTTGCGAACCCGACCGTGGCCGAAGCCGTGGAAAACTACCTCGCGGGAATCATCGCTTCCGGGAAGGTGAAAACCCCGATAAACGACGGGAAGCTGAAGGAGATCCTCTCGGTGATTTCGGCGAAGAGGGAAATAAAAATAAGGAGGAGGTGAAGGATGGTCCTCAGACACCTGGCTAAAAAACTGAGGCTGATAGCGGCCAGGAGGAAAGCGGCGCCGAGGTGGGCGGACCTGAAAAAATTCGGGAAGCGCGCCAGGACCAGAAGGATAAGGGTCGCGATCAAGCATTGGAGGAGAGGTAGGCTTAAAAGGTGATGGGTATGGAAAGGGTCTACACCATACCTCTCAGGAAGGCTCTCCGGGCTCCGAGAACCAGGAGGGCCAAAAAAGCGATTAAACTGGTGAGGGAGTTCCTGGAAAGACATATGAAGGGAGAGGTGAAAATAGGGAAGTCGATAAACGAAAGCGTCTGGGCCAGGGGGATTCAGAAACCGCCGGGAAGGATCAAGGTTAAGGCCGTTAAAAAGGACGGTGTGATCTACGCCGAGCTTCTGGGCACCGAAATAAAGCTTCCCGAGAAAAAAGCGGAAAAGAAGGAGAAAACGGAAGGGAAGCCGGAAGCGGAAAAGGTGAAGAAGGATGGGAAAGAAAAAGCAGAAGAGCAGGTCGAAGCACAGAAACGTTCAGGTGTGGAAAAAGTACAGCGAGGGGGCAAAACCGAGTAACCCCTTCTGTCCCAGGTGCGGACCCGGAGTCTTCCTGGCCCTCCATCCGAACAGAAAAACCTGCGGGAAGTGCGGTTACTCGGAACTCAGTCACGAAAAGAAGGAGTAGCCGTAGTTTCCGGCAAACGCGAGAAGCAGACCCAGGCTTGTCTTTCCCATAATCGAAGCAACCAGGAATTTTCTGAACGGGTACTTCATCAGGCCGCAGAGAATCCCGATGATGTCGTCCGGGAGTGGTGTGGCGGCGAAGATGAAGATGATAAGGAAACCGCGGTTTTTCTGAAACCACTCCTCGGCCATCCTGAAGAACCTGTCCTTTTTAAGCCTCTTAACGGCTTTCGAACCTACCCACCCGACTCCGTAGCCGGTGGCCTCCCCGAGACCGGAACCGATTCCGGAGACCAGTCCGACGAGGAAAGGGTTCAGGAAAGCCCCGGCCGAAACCGTGACCACGAATCCGGGGACCGGGAATATCACGCTCGCCGAACTTGCGAAGGAAGAGAGGAAAACCCCGAGGTAACCGAAGGTCTGAACAAGTGCGGACCAGTCGAACATGAATAAATATGAGAATAAAATAATTATATGCTTTCGCTCGGCGTGGAGTGCACTGCCCACACTCTGGGAATAGGGATCTGCAACCGGAGAAGCATTCTGGGGAGCTGGAAGTCGGTTTACGTTCCGAAGGGCGGCGGAATAGTCCCGAGGGAGGCCGCGGAGAACCATTTAAAAAATTTCGCCCCGCTCCTGAAAAAGGCGCTGACGGAATCCGGTCTGTCGCTCGAGGAAGTGGACCTGTTTTCCTTTTCCAGGGGTCCGGGTCTCGGCCACACGCTCCGGGTCGGTGCCGTGGGGACTCGGTACCTGGCCCTGAAGTACGGGAAACCTGTTATCGGGGTCAACCACTGCGTTGCGCACGTGGAGATCGGAAAGCTTCTGACCGGAGCCCGGGATCCAGTGGTCCTTTACGTATCGGGCGGAAACACCCAGATTCTCGCCTGGGTCGGCGGAAGGTACAGAACGTTCGGCGAGACCCTGGATATAGGTCTGGGAAACGCGCTCGACGTTTTCGCAAGGGAGTGCGGTTTACCGCATCCCGGG
>WANL01000011.1 GCA_015521825.1 Candidatus Aenigmatarchaeota archaeon | reverse complement strand
TTTCCGCGGCCTCTATCACGTCCTTTTTCGGTATGTCCTTTCCGATGGTCCGTTCGAGGTCCTCTATGATGTCCATAAGTCTCCTTATCTTGCTTCTCTGGGACGACGGGGTCCCGCCTTCCAGCCTGTCTATGTCTATCCTTCCGGTTTCCTGGTCGTAGCCGAGCTGCTCCATGGAGTACTTCATTATCCTTATCGCCCTCTCGGCGTCCTGAACCTCGACTTCGTCGGAAAGCCTTATCTTTGCCGAGGCCTCGGCCAGGCGCATCAGGGCCTCGTTCTGACGAAGCGTTATCGAGACCGTGTCCTTGTCGTACATTCCCCTTACCTCTACGTAAAACTGCTTCAACCTTTCCGCGGCCTCCTTGGTCATCTTCGGTTTGCAGTACTTCCTCGCGTAGGCTATGAACTTCCTGAGGAACTCCGGGGATATCTCGGGCTCAACCGATTCCGGCTTCAGTCTGGTTCTCAGAACATGCTCCGCCAGCTTCTCGTCCCTCTCTCTGTCCGGGACATCGCGGATTGCGAACTTAAGATCGAACCTGGAGAGAAGCGTGTCGGGAATGTCTATCTGGTCAACTATCGGCTTCAGGGGGTCGAATCTCGAGAACTTCGGGTTGGACCCGGCCAGAACCGATACCTGTGCGGGTAGCGTGGCCACTATCGATGCCTTGGCGATCGAAATCGTCTGCTGCTCCATGGCCTCGTGCATGGCCACCCTGTCATCCTTGCTCATCTTGTCGAACTCGTCTATCGCTATTATCCCTTTGTGACAGAGGACCATTGCTCCGGCTTCTAGAACCCAGCCTCCCATGAACTCCTCGTCCCTGAAGACCGTTGCGGTCAGCCCGGCACCCGAGACACCCTTGCCGCTGACGTACTTTCCGCGCGGTATTATCTTCGAAACGAGTTTCAGAAGCTGGGACTTCGCCACCGCCGGATCCCCGACGAGCAGAATGTGAATGTCGCCCCTGATCCTCGTTCCGTCCGGGAGCTCGTGGGGGACGCCGCCGACCAGCTGCAGGAGTATGGCTTCCTTAATGGTTTCCAGGCCGTAGATCGAAGGCGCGATCGAGGACACGAGCTTCCGGTAGACATCCGGGTCCGAGGCGAGCTTCTTTATCCTTTCCTCATCCTCCCTGCTTATTTCGATTTCCTCCCATTCGGTTTCGGTCGGCTCCACGTAGTTAGCCTCCAGGAAGAAGTCCATCTGGGTTTTGACCTTACCCCTGACGGTCTTTTTGATTTCCCTGACCACTCCCGTGATCTTAAGCCTGTTTCCCGGGTCGGTTTTCCTCTGCATATCTGGGGTGGTGAGATCGTTTTTCAGGTAAACCGTGACCTGCCCGGGTCTCTCGCCCATGGACATTTCGAACGGTTCCTCGAGGACTATCCACCTGGCGTCGAAGAGCTTTTTGTCCACGAGCGGGAAATTCCCCCTACGGCCGCAGTTGCACATGGCCGGGGGTTTGATGGTCCTCTCCTTCTGCTCAACCTCGATGTTCGACCCGCAGTCCGGACACTGGTAAACCGCCACCGAGATTTCCGGTTTTACCTCCGAAGCCCTTCGAACCACGCCTTCCACGCATATGAACTTCCCTATATGCGAAGACCTTATACTTCTTATTCTTACGGTTCTGTCCTCCGGCAGGTCCTTGAACCGGACCTCCATTTCCGGAGCTTCCAGAAGCGCTATCGAGGCCACGGCCTCCCTGGCCTCAGCAAGGACCGCGTCGGGTTCGTTGAGAAGCCTGTCCGCTAGCTCCGGGGAAAACCTGTCGAGGTCTTTGAAACTCACGACTACGCTTTTCCTTCCCTTTCTCGCGGCTTCGAGTATTTCCTTTTCGTAAACCTGCCTGAAAAACGCGCCGATGTCCACGGCTTCACCCCAGGGTCCTGAGCTTTTCGTCCAGTTTTTCCACGGCCCTTCTGACGTCGGCTATGCTTCTGGCTCCTGTACAGACTATCTTTCCGGAGCCGAAGAGCAGGAACACCACCCTGGGTTCGTCCATGCGGTAGACCAGCCCCGGAAACTGCTCAGGCTCGTACTCCGCATTTTCCAGACCGAAGGCGATGGCGTCCAAATTCAGTTCCCTGTCCAGTTTTGCAGAGGCCACTATGTTCTCCACCTGGATTCTGTACTTATCCGGGACTTTTATTCCCGCCTTTTTGATCATGGAAACTACCTTGGCTATTGCCGCGTTCGTGTCCTTCGGAGACTTCGCTCCTGTGCAGACTATCTTCCCGGAAGAGAAAATGAGAGTGGCCGCCCTTGGCTCCTTCAGCCTCAGGACCAGCCCCGGAAACTGCTCGGGCTCGTACTCTATGCCTTCGAGGGCCACCACGACCTTTTCCAGCGGGATTTCCACGTTCAGAGAAGCCGAAGCCACGACGTTTTCCACCTTTATTCTGAATCCCATCTCCTCACCTCCTCGCGAATAGTTTTAAGTTGGTAAAGGATATATTTATTTTGTGCGTGTGGCAGTACTTTTTTCCGGGGGTAAGGACTCGACCCTGGCCCTCCTGAGGGCTAAGGAAATGGGGCACGAGCCGAGGTACCTGGCTACGGTCCACTCGGCCAATCCGGAAAGCTACATGTACCATACCCCGAACATAGGACTCACGGTCCTCCAGTCCAGGGCGCTCGGCATAGACCTTGTTTCCAAGGAGTCGAAGGGCGAGAAGGAAAGGGAGGTGGAGGACCTGAAAAAGCTTCTTTCCGGTCTGGACGTTGAAGGAGTCGTTTCCGGCGCCGTTGCCTCAAGGTACCAGAAGGAGAGGATAGAGAGGATATGCTCCGAACTGGGATTGGAGTCTATAACCCCGTTGTGGGGCGAGGATCCGGAAAGCCTTTTGAAGGAAATGCTCTCCCGCGGCATGAAAATAATGGTAACGGCCGTGTGCGCCGAGGGTCTGGGCCCTTCATGGCTCGGCAGAATCCTGGACGAGGACGCGGTTCTGGAGCTGGTCGAGATAGGGAGGAAAAACGGAATTCACCTTACCGGAGAGGGCGGGGAGTTCGAGACCGCGGTCCTCGACTGCCCTGCCTTCAGGATGCGGGTCCGGATCCTCGAGTCCGAAAAAGTATGGAGGGGTGACTCCGGGTTCCTGGTCGTCAGGGACGCGGTTCTGGAGGAGAAGTGAATGGTCGCGGTCGAGATTTCGGTCGAGGTCCCTTCCGGGGAATTCGTCAACGTTACCCGGGAGGTGGAAAGGATCGTCGAGGAGTCCGGGATCTCGGACGGGCTGTGCACCGTGATCGGTCTCGGTTCCACCTGCGGGGTGGTTCTCAACGAGGACGAACCATCCCTTATAGACGATATGAAAACCCTTCTCGAAAGGCTGGTTCCGGAGACCGGATGGAGGCACCCGGAAAACGCGCATTCCCACCTCAGGGCCTTGATTCTCGGTTCTTCTGTCTCCCTTCCGGTGGTGGACGGGAGGCTGAAGCGCGGTACCTGGCAGGAGATCCTGGTCTACAACGGGGACACCAGGAAGAGGACGCGTTGGATTTCCGTTGTCGTGACCCCGTGCTGATGCCCAAAGGTTTAAAAGGATCCCGGACATTTATTAACTATGAGGTTGCTGTTCATCCATTCAGACTTTCTGGAATTCGAGCCGGTTTCCAGGGCGATAGAGGACGCCGAAGAGGTCGAAAAGGCCAGGAAAAGGGTCGAGGACTGTCTGGTGGTTTTCCTAGCGGTTGAGGAAGGGGATGGACCCGGCATCGAGGAATCCGCGGTCGAAGAAATAAGGAACGTGGCTTCAAAGGTAGGCGCCGAAAGGATCGTTCTCTACCCGTTCGTTCACCTCACCCAGGAGCCGGCGGATCCGGACCTCGCGAAAACCGTGCTGAATAACCTGGAAAAAAGGGTTAAAGAGGACTTCGAGGTGGTTAGGGCTCCCTTCGGATGGTACAAGTCCTTCACTCTCAGGTGCAAGGGTCATCCCCTTGCCGAACTTTCCAGGAAGGTTGTACCGTCTCCGAGAAGAAGTTTGAAGAAGGAGTTCGCGGTGCTGACACCCGACGGAAGGATTCTGAAGCCGGAAGAGGTCGGGAATGAGTTCGGCGAGGATTTCAGGATCCTAGTCGAGAAGGAGGCTCTCGGAAAGGAGTCTCCCGGTGGCGGCGAGCCGGAGTACATAAAGTACTGCAAGAAGTTCGGAATCGACTGGGAGCCTATGTCGGACGTCGGACACATGAGATTCAACCCGGTGGGTAACTTTCTCTTCGAGGCGGTTTCCGAGTACTCCTGGAAGCTCGCCGAATCCCTCGGAATTCACGTTTACAGGGTGAGGGGAACCAACCTTTTCAGCCTTAAAGAAAAGCCTGTCAGGGAACACGCCGAGCTATTCGGCGACAGACTGTACCAGATGAAGGTGGGTTCGAAAAATTTCGTTTTCAGGTACGCAGCGTGCCACCAGCAGTTTTCCATTCTCGGTTCCTGGGGCATATCCCACAGGCACCTGCCTTTCGGCGTTTTCGAGGTGGCGGACGCCTACAGGTACGAGCAGTCCGGAGAACTCCTCCTCTGCTTCAGGACGAGAAAGCTCCATATGCCGGACCTTCACGTTCTCTGTAGGGACCTCGACGAGGCAATGGAGTGGTTCCTCCGGCTCCACGAAAAAATCTACGGCGAGATCAGAAAACTCGGAAGGGACTACGTCTCGCTTTACAACCTGACCTCAAGGGAGTTTTTCGAAAAAAACAGGGAATTTTTCGAGAAGCTCGTAGAACTCGAGGGAAAACCCGTCCTTCTCTGTTTTTACCCGGAGGACGCCAACTTCTACTGGATTCTGAACATCGAGTACCACATAATAGACTCCATGGGCAGACCGCGGGAGATAGGGACGGTCCAGATAGACGTGGGAAACGCGGAGAGGTTCGGGATAAAGTTCACGGACAGGGACAACACGCAGAAGCATCCGGTCATTCTCCACACTGCCATAATAGGAACGGTAGAAAGGTATCTTTACACCGTGTTCGACACCGTGCTGAGGGAAAGGAATCCCGTGCTCCCGCTCTGGCTTTCTCCGGTTCAGGTCAGGCTCTGTCCGGTTAACGATTCGTTCCTCGGCTTCTGCGAGGAGATCGCGAAGAGGCTTGCGGAAAGCGGTGTCCGCGCCGACATAGACGACAGAAAGGAGTCGGTTCAGAAAAAAATAAGGAACGCCGAGGTGGATTGGGTTCCCTTCACAGTCGTGGTTGGAGAGAGGGAAAGGAAGAGCGGAAAGCTGTCCGTAAGGTTCAGGAAGACAGGAGAGGTAAAGGAGATGAGCGAGGACGAACTGGTGCGGATGATAAAATCCGAGACCGAGGGTTATCCCTTCAAACCTCTTCCGGTTCCGGTAAGGCTGTCGGAAAGACCGAAGTTCTGACTATCTGTGGGCGAAGTAAAATACCGGTCCTTCCCGCCTCACAAATCCGAATCTCTCGAACTGGCAGATGTCTCCGGTGCGGATCTTCGATCCCGAGGGTTCGAGAAGCCCTTTCACCGCGGAAGCATCCGGCATGATGACCACGGTTTCCAGACCCCCTTCCGGTACCCAGTGGATTTTCGGAATGTTCTTCACATCGAGCGAGGTCACCTCGGAGACCCTGTCGAGGATCGCGTTGCAGAGGTGCATGAACCTGACCTCCCTCCCTTTCATGGTCTCGAAGTCGGTTCTTTCAACGAAGATCGTGGGCGAGACCGGTATCTTCCTTTTCTCCTCCTTCCCGGGGTAAAGCGGGGCTTCGGTTTCCCGGATCCGAAGACCGCTGAGCTTCACGGGAACCGGGTCGCGAACGAAGAAGTAGCGTCTGGCGATCGGGTCAACGATCTTCCGGTTTTCAGAGTAAAGGATGTCCGTGTCCACCTTGGCATCCACCTCGGAAAGCCCGGTTTTCACTATGTACCTTCTGACCGCTTCCGGCACTATTCCCCTCTTTCTGAGGGCGCGCAGGAACGGGAGCCTCGGGTCGTCGAATCCTGAGAACATACCGGATGCTATTCCTTCTCTCGCCTTGCTGGTCGAGAGCGGCAGACCGTTGAAGGATGTGAACCTTCCGCACAGTCTGACCTCGGGATACTTCCATCCGAAGTGCTCGTAAAGGACCCTCTGCCTTTTCTCGGAGATGTTGAGGTCCTTTCCCCTTATTATGTGAGTGACTCCGAAGTCCCTGTCGTCCACTGCCGAGGCGAAGTCCAGGGTAGGCCAGACCCTTTCCGAAGAAAACGGGTGGTTCGGTTCATCCACTATCCTGAACGCCACCCAGTCGAGGACCGCGGGATCCGGGTGGTTCAGGTCGGTTTTAATCCTGCCGACGGCCTCGCCTTCCCCGAATTCGCCTTTCAAGACCTTTTTCCAGAGTTCGAGATTTTCCTCCGGATTTCTCGCCCTGCACGGGCATTCCTTTCTCTCCTCGCGGACCGTTTTCCGCCATTCTTCCCTGGAGCAGGTACACACGTATCCGCCCCCGGTTTTTAAAACTTCGGAGAACACCGAGTAGTACCTTTCGAGTCTCGAGGAAGCCGACACCTCGCTGTCCCAAGCGATTCCCAACCATTCGAGATCCTCCTTTATCCAGGAGTAGGCCTCCTTAACAGGAATCTTGGACGGATTCTTCGGGTCGGTGTCGTCGAACCTCAGGATGAGCTTCCCTCCGTACCTCTTCGCGTACTCGTGGTTGAGGACCGCCACCCTCGCGTGGCCGAGATGGAGGGGACCGTTCGGTGCCACCGCGATCCTGAGGGTCACGGATCCTTCTGGCCTCAGGTCCGGGAGCATCGGGCCGCTTTCCTTCGGCTTTTCCACCGGACCGAACCGCTTCAGCTCCTCCCGCTGCCTCTCCAGCGGCCAGGAGTTGACAAGGGAAACGGTTTCCCTCACCTTTGCGATGACCGAAGGGATATCCTTCCTGAGCTCCGGCCTTTCGCCCAGAACCTTTCCGATAACGGCTTTTTCATTCGCCTTCCCTCCGTGTTCCACGGCGTTTGTCAGGGTATGCCTGAGAATCAGATCGTCCATAAAAACCTTTCCTCCGGGTTTTATTTATTCCTTTCCGCTGGAACGCACCTCCCGTCCCGGCATTCCAGCCCCGGCGGGACCGGGCAGATCTCGGAGCAGTTCTCCGGGACGCATGCCGAGAGTTCGGAAAGAAGTCCCTTCAGTTCGGCGAGATTTTCCCTGTTCACCGGGTACCAGCACCCGAGGCCGCAACCGAACTCGTAGGCTTTCAGGACCTCGCAGTCCCGATCTTCGCGGCAAAAAGCAGATGAGTTCAACCTCGTGTAAAAGGTGTCGGAAAGTCCGGCACAGTCCGGACCGCGGAGAATCGTAAGGATAGAGAAAACCAGGATAGCCGAGACCAAGCCGACGAACACGGCCTTCATCCCATCACCGCTCCCCAGTAAAAGACCACGGCCGAGAGGTCACCGGAGACTTCGAAGGAGGTCGCTCTGTCGAGAATCCTTCCTCCGGAAGCTCCGGTTCTTCTGGCAAATTCCGAGGCCGAGGCCGCGCACCCGTATCCGCAGGCCGTTGTTCCGGACCCGAGTTCCAGGACCCGCTCCGGATCGAGGTTCACCGCGGCTTCCACCACCTTCCGGTCGGTTTCCTCGGCCAGCGGTAGCTCCCTTTCCGGGTTGTAAATCGGTCTTCCGTACGCGGCTCCGATGTGGGAGAAGTCGGAACTGGCGACGACCACGACCTTTTTTCCCGCGACCTCCGCGCACTCCGCGAGTTTTCTCCCCAGGGGAATGGAGAGTTCGGAAAAGAGCCCGGGATTCACGGCCACGGGAAGGATTTTCGCATCAGGAAACAGGTACCGGATCCAGGGAACCTGGACCTCTATCGAGTGCTCGCTCGCGTGCGGGGTCCGGTCGGTTTTCAGTCCCAGGGCTTCCGCGAGTTCGAGATCCACCTCCGCCGGACCGAGCGGGGTCTTCCACGGTTCGTCCGAGACCGAGACCGTTCCCTCTCCGGAGTGGCTGGGACCGATGATAACCGCGGTTTCGAAGTCCGGCAGTGAGCCGTAGACCGAGGCCATCACCCTGCCGCAGTAAGCGTAGCCCGCGTGCGGCGATATCGCGGCCACCCACCTTCCCTTCGAGACCTTCGCGATCGAGAGAAAGTCCCGGATCACGGTTTTCAGTTCTCCCGGATCGGCCGGATAAAAGTAGCCGGCGGCGAACGGCTCCCTCATATTTTTTAAGTGGTTTCCAAAAACTTTAAAAATCACGGTGCGGAATTTGTTTGCATGGGAGAATTCAGCGGAAGGGACCTTAAAAGGAGGAGAAAGAAGTACAGGTGGAAGAAAACCTCCTACAAGGTACGGGTGCTCCAGCTGAAGAAGAAAAAAGATCCGCTGGAAGGAGCCCCTCAGGCTAAGGGCATAGTCATAGCCAAGAAAGGAATAGAGCAGAAGCAACCCCACTCCGGGATAATAAAGTGCGTGAGAGTTCAGCTGCTGAAAAACGGGAAGGAGGTGACGGCCTTCGTCCCCAAGACCGGGGCCATAGACTTTATTAACGAACACGACGAAGTGCTGATCGAAGGCGTCGGCGGAAGCCAGGGAGGTCCTGTGGGAAGTATGTGGGGGGTGAGATGGAAGGTGGTGAAGGTAAACAACATACCCCTCTCCGAGCTCCTCAAAGGAAAGGCGAAGAAGACCGCGAGGTAATGTCCGTGAAGCTTTTCGATAAGTGGGATACCGCAGGCATAGAGGTGAAGGATCCGGGTCTGGTCAGGTACATTTCCCTCAGGCCCGTGGTGGTTCCGAAAACCAGGGGAAGGGCCAGGAAGCAGTTTCACAAATCCTCCATGCACATCGTTGAGCGGCTGATCACCAGAATTTTCGTTCCGGGTCACAGGGGAAAGAAGCACTACATAACTTCCGGACACTGTACCGGAAAGTACGAAACCGCCTGGAAGATAGTGAAGAGGTGCTTCGAGATAATTGAGAAGAAGACCGGGAAAAATCCGGTCGAGGTCTTCGTTCGCGCGGTCGAGAACGCGGCCCTCCGGGAGGAAATAGCGTCTTACCAGGTCGGCGGAATAATCGTAAGAAAGGCCGTTGTTACGTCCCCGCAGAGGAGGGTGGATCTCGCGCTCAGGCTCATGGTTCAGGGTGCCTACCAGAAAGTGAAGTCCGGGGCCAGGGACTTCGCTTCGGTCCTCGCCGGAGAGATAATCTCCGCTTACAAAAAGGACCCTCAGGGATCCTACGCCCTCAGGGAAAAGGAAAGGATAGAGAGGGAGGCCGCGGGTGCGAGGTAATTTTTATCTTTTACGCCCGAAAATATAATCATGAGACTGCTCGTGGCGCTGCTCGCGGTCCTGGCATCCTCGCTGTTCTTCGGATTTTTCAAAGTCCTGGGTCTGGTTTTGATAGCCCTCGGATTCCTGATCCTCAAGGATTTCCCTGATCCCATGCAGAGGGAGAGGGTAACCAGGGCAGGGCTTCTGATCGGTGCCCTCATTTCGCTTGCCGGTCTGATAATGGTGGTGCTGTGATCGACAAACCGTTTTTCGAACTCGGGGCCAAGGAGGGGAAGGGTATACCCCCGATAATAAAGGGTCCCTACGCCGGTCTGGCGCTTCTCGCAACCCCGGCATCCAGGGATAATCTCTCGGCCGGGAATAACCAGTTCGTTTCCCTGAACTTCACCGGCCCTCCCGGGAGCTGCAGCGGACTTTACTACTCCCTTGTCTTTCACCTCCCGAAGCTCGGCTTTCACGTTGTCAAGGTGGACGAGTGGATATCCGTGTCCCCGGAGCATGTTGAATACTCCAACCTCGTTACCGAGCAGAAAAGGAGGCTGGAAGAGACCATAAAGGCTGGACTGACCTCTGCCGCCAGGGCGGTAGCCGACTACGAACTTCTGGCACACGACCTCAGAAAGTACAGGGAATTCCTCTCGTACTTCAGGAAGAAGGACGAAATGGCCCTCAGAAGCATTTTCATAGACCAGGTGGATTCTCACACGGACCTTCCGAACATGCCGGTTGCCCTCAGGAGCATAGTTTCGAGGTGGCCGACGATAATAAGCGACTTCATGAAGCTGGACGACACGGACACAGACCCGGACAAAATCGCCAGGAAGTTAAACGTTTCGAGGGCCGAGGCCGTGATTCTCGCCACGAAGAACCGGCTCTACCTCGAGTGGAAGAAGATGTTCAAGGAAGCAGCGACCGAAAGGTACTCCAGACTCAAGGCCCTCGCCGAGTCCAGGAAAAAAACCATAGACGAGTACAGGAACTGGCTGAAACCGTACATAACGAGGTTCAAGATGATGAAGTCCGGGGAGGAGGTTCCCGGGGTTATGAAATCGGTTTTCAAATCGTACTTCGACGTTGCCGGCCAGGCTACCTTTACGAATTACATAAAGTTGTGGGCCTGGCAGCCTTTCAGGGTACCGGAGCCGAGAAAGCTCCCGGTGGAAAAGACCGGAAAGTTCGTACACCCTCCGAACGACAGCTTCGTTGTGAACAAGTTCATAAAAGACCCGAAGACCGGCCTGGCGAGGATATACCCCTGGCTTCTTAACGAAAAGAACGGAAGAACCGTGGCGGACGAGATTATAGACGAGGTCCTGGACAGCTGGGAGGCTCTGGGATGCGACCCCAACGAGCTCTACTACGTTTTCATGGAAATCGATGTGGAGAGGGCCGGACTCAGGCTTCAGGTCGGGGAGGTCGAGGACATAACCTTTCACATAAGAACCTACCTCATGAGCCAGAATATCCTTCTGGTCAAGCTCGTTGAACTTACCTGTAGGGAAAGGGAGATGGAAAGGTACATAGACGAGATTCTCGGAATTCAGGCCGGCATGGATCCCGAGGAGGTTGTGAAGCGGGACTTTCCGGAGATGGAGGAGAAGCCGAAAAAGGAACCGGGAATCCTGGACGACCTTAGGGCCTTCGCGAAATCCGTCTCCGGGGTGAAGAACGCTCTCGCTTCGGTGTTTTCCCTGGAGAGAAGGATAAGGGCCCCGGTGCTGTTCTTCAAGAAAGGAATCTACGAAAGGGATTTCGAGGACAGGGTAACGAAGTTCTACCTCGCCCCGATAGGGAAAAACTACTTCGGGGCCGTTAAGAGCTTTTTGATAAGGGAAATGGGCGTGAGGTGAATGGGATACGTAATCGGAATATCGAGCGGTGGGTTTTCCTTTGCCGGGGAACGCGAGAAGGAAACCTACCTGACAGTTCCGAGAAAGATCTTCTACGGAGGGACCAAGGGAGTTAGCTTCACCCAGCTGGACCTGGAGAGCATAACCGAGTTCGTCGAACCCCACCTGGAGGAGGGAGTGAAAAAGATAAGGGAACTCGGGATAAGGTTCGGGGTTCACGGCGAGTCCTACGCTGTCGGCGGCAGGGTGAAGCCCCTGTGCCTCCTGGATTCCGCCATCCAACCGAACTACGCTCACGCTCACCAGCGGTTGATAGAGCATATAAAAGGCTGCGGAAAAATAGGGGCCGAGTACCTGATAATTCACATTTCGGAGAACACCCCGTGGGTAAGCATGGTGACCGAGTTTTCCCCGACTAAGCTCGTCGACCCGTGGGGCAGACCCCTGAGCGAGTTTCTGAAGGAAAACCCGAATGTTAAGAAGTGGCTTATGGGCGCGGACTTCGTCTGGGAGTACCTGAGGGAAAACCCCACCCTTATAAGGGAGAGGTATCTCTTTCAGCTGAGAGAGTCCTACATCCGGACGCACCAGAAAGAGCCCGAGGGAAAGGACCTGGAAAAACTGGTGAAGGAAGCGGATAGAATGGTGGAGAAGTTTTTCGACAACAAGATCTCGATGTGGGACCTCGCGTACGGTTCCGAGACGGTCGCATACTACGCGGTTGCCAAGTGGATGATGGAGACCGGGCACGAGTTGTGGAACGACATCGTTGGGAAAAAACTTTCGGACGAGGAGCTGGTGTCCACAGCCCCGGACCCGAACAAGAGCTGGGTTCCGGCGGTTGCGGGTCTTTACTTCCTCGGACACCTGGAACCCAAGGGGATGGAGAGCCCGAAGAAGCTGCTCGAAAAGTACAAACTCTACCTTCTGATGGAGCCTCCGATGGCGGGTCCGGGTCTGGAAGGTCACATGAGAATTTCCAACCCTCTTCACATGATTTACGTTGCCAAGGCCGCCAAGTCGAAGTGGGTCGGGGTCGTTCTCGACCCGGAACACATCCTGGGAAACAATCTGGACCCGATGGAAGTCGTGGACTCGATCCCGGACGGGTGCGGAAGGCTGGTCAGGGTGGTACACCTCGGGTACCCGACCCCGCACCAACCGGCCCACATGGGAATCCCCCTCGGTTCCAAGGCTCAGGAGTATCTTTACAGGTTCCTGTTCAAACTCAGGCAGAAGGGCTTCAGGGACGGTTACCTCATTTTCGAGAGGGCGGCCGAAAGCGAGATAAAGCAGTCCATAACATCGATCAGAAAAATCGTGGAGTACCTGGAAAAGGACGTCCCCCCGGAAAAGCTCCCGCCCGAGTTTTACGGAATCTCCTTCGGCAACGAGGAGTACGCGAGGCAGCTGACCATCGTTAGGGAGCGCGCGTTCGATCCGCTCAAAGGGATGCTCCATGTTCCGGAGGAGGAACACACCTTCCTGGGTTCGGCCGCGCTCGAGAAACACAAACTGGAGGAGTGGAGAAAGGAGAAGTACAGGTAGATTTAAAAGCGGTGAAAACGATGTATTAGGCGGTGGTTCGGTGTCCATAGAGGAAATCGCGGCTTTTGCCAAGAGGAAGGGATTCGTTTTTCCCAGCGGCGAGATATACGGTTCGCTTTCCGGATTTTGGGACTACGGTCCGCTGGGAACCGAGCTCAAGAGAAATATAGAGAGGGAGCTCTGGGACTTTTTCGTCAGGTCCAGGGAGGACATCGTGGGTATAGACGGTTCGATCGTGACCCACCCATCGGTGTGGAAGGCATCGGGGCACCTGGATTCGTTCACTGACCCGCTGGTAAGATGTAAAAAGTGCGGAAAGAGGTACAGGGCAGATAAGTTGATAGAGGACGAGCTGGGTCTGAGGGTTGACGGAATTTCCCCTGGAAAAATGGAGCGGATGATCAGGAACAGGTCTCTGAAGTGCCCGGAGTGCTCCGGCGACCTCGGTTCGGTTAGGGCTTTCAATCTCATGTTTTCCACAGAGGTCGGGCCGACCGGTACGAGGGCCTATCTCAGGCCGGAGACCGCGCAGCTGATATTCACCAACTTCGAACTCGTTCAGAGGGTGTCGAGAAAAAAGCTCCCTTTCGGCATAGCCCAGCTCGGGAAGGCCTTCAGGAACGAGATATCACCGAGAAATTTTCTGATGAGGTCCAGGGAATTCACCCAGTTCGAGATCGAATTTTTCGTCCACCCGGAGAAGATGGATGAGTGCCCCTGCTTCGGGGAGGTGGAGTCCCTTCCGGTCTGGGTGTTCTCGAGAAGGCACCAGAAGGGCGGTGAGCCGGAAAGGATGACGGTCGGTGAGGCCGTGGATTCCGGTGTTTTCGGATCCAGGTGGCACGCCTACTGGCTCGGAAAGTTCTGCGAGTTTTTCACCAGACTCGGTCTCGATCCGGACAAACTAAGACTCAGGCAGCACTTGGAGGAGGAACTTTCCCACTACGCCGAGGACACCTGGGACATAGAGTACAGGTTTCCCTTCGGGTGGAGGGAAATTCACGGATGCGCGAACAGGACGGATTTCGACCTTAAAAGGCATTCCGAGGTTTCCGGGAAGGAGCTGGCGTACTTCGACCAGGAAAGCGGGAAGCGGATCGTTCCCTACGTAATAGAACCTTCCCAGGGAGTGGACAGGTTGTTCCTCGCCATCCTGTTCGAGGCCTACGCCAGGGAGAAGGAGAGAACCGTTCTGAGGCTGAAGCCGTTCCTGGCGCCTTACGTCCTCGCGGTTTTCCCCTTGGTGAAACGGGACGGACTCCCGGAAAAAGCAAGGGAGATATTTTCCGAACTTTCGGTGTGCTTCCCGTGTTTTTACGACGAGAGCGGTTCCATAGGGAGGAGGTACAGGAGGATGGACGAGATCGGAACCCCGTTCTGTGTTACCGTTGATGGCGAGACCCTGGAAAACGGAACCGTGACTCTTAGGGATAGGGACAGCATGGAGCAGAAAAGGGTGAGAATCGGGGACCTGAAAAAAATCCTCTCCGAACTCATTCGCGGGAAATCCTTTTCAGCACTTCCCTGAAGTAATTCTCCGAAACCCGAACCGCTGCCACCCCTTCTTCGTACGCGGTTCTCGCAACGGCTTCGGCTACCGAGGCGTGGACCCTGGGATCGAAGATGTCCGGGATGACCCCTTCCGCAACCGAGGATATGGCTTCGGCCGCGGCCACCTTTATTCCGTCGGTTATTTTCGCGCACCTCGAGTCCAGGGCCCCGCGGAATATTCCTGGAAACGCGAGCGCGTTGTTTATCTGGTTCGGGTAATCGCTCCTTCCGGTCGCCACAACCGCGGCTCCTGCTCTTAGCGCGGCTTCCGGGTCTATCTCCGGATCCGGATTCGCGAGCGCAAAAATTATCGGATCTTTTTCCATGGTTCTGACGTCGCTTTCGTTGAGAACGTTCGGTGCGCTGAGACCGATGAAAACGTTCTTCCCTTCCAGGACCTCTTCCAGGGTTCCGGGCTCGGTCCTTCCGGTCAGGGAGGCGAGCTCTTCCTTTATTCCGGTGTTTCCTTCCCTGCCGGAGTAGATCGCACCTCTGGTGTCGCAGACCGTTATGTCCCGGAATCCGTAGTACGCGAGGAGCTTTGTAACGGCCGTTCCGGCGGCCCCGGCCCCGTTCACCACTACGGAGGCGTCTTCAACGCTCCTGCCGGTCAGTTTCAGCGCGTTTAACAGACCGGCAAGAACGACCACGGCCGTGCCGTGCTGGTCGTCGTGCATCACGGGTATCCCCACGTTCTCGAGCTTTCTCTCGACCTCGAAGCAGAGGGGTGCCGAGATGTCCTCGAGGTTGATCCCGCCGAAGGTCGGAGCCACGGCCTTCACAGTTTCGGCAACGTCTCCCCTGACGCACAGGGGGACGGCGTCTATGTCCGCGAATTTTTTAAAAAGCGCGCACTTACCCTCCATCACGGGGAGCGCGGCTTCCGGTCCGATGTTACCCAGGCCGAGGACGGCCGAACCGTCGGTTACAACGGCCACCGAGTTACCCCGAAACGTGTATCTGAACGAAAGTTCCGGTTCGGACCCAATCCTTTTCGAAACCTCTGCCACTCCGGGCGTGTACGCGAGCGAAAGGTCCTCCCTGGTCCTTATAGGTTTCGAAAGTCCGATTCTTATCTTTCCGCCGCGGTGGTATTCGAATACGTCCACACGCATCCACCCCTTTCCCTTCCGGTTTTTTCGGCGAGACCGAGCTCCCTAAGGTACTTCGAGTTCGGCTCCACGTAGTAAAGCACGGCGAATCCATCTTCCAACATCTTGGAGTTCACGAAGGTACCGTTCACGAATATGTACCTCAGAAGCCTTCCGTACCTGTCCCGGTTTTCGGCGTCCCGCTCAAGGGTGACATTTTTGAAGAGCACGAGGTTTTCCAGGGCCTTCTTCGCCTCTTCGTAACACGGTTCCCCCCTTTCCGGAGCGTTTATACCTATGAGCCTCACCCTCTCACCCGAGGCCAGAATCACGGTGTCCCCGTCTATGACCTTTACCACGAGTTCGGTTTCCCTTCCCTGATTCTGGAACACGACCAGGGAAAGCAGGACCAGAGCGGCTATCAGGGCGAGAACCTTTCTCACGGCTTCATCCTCCGAAGTACCCTGAGAATTTTATCCCGCAGTTTCTCCTTCTTCCGGACGATTATTCTTTCGGCCTGGTCTATCGCGTCCCCAACGGCTTCCAGGAGGTCCCAGGAATGGGCCCTGGAGACGAAGGTGCCCCTGTCCGTGTTCACCCTCAGCCTAACGGAGTACTTCTTCCTTCCTTCTTTTCTGTATGTCTTGACCCTCAGGTGCACGAAGTTCAGCGGAACCATTCTCCGGGTTTTTTCGGCGAACCTCTCCACGAGCGTTCTCGCGCCGGGATCGTCGCACCCCGTGACCTGGACCCTGGTTTCCGGTTTTTCAGACAGGGACAGGTAGAACTCGAGGAGATCCCTCACGGTTACAACGCCGATCACACCGCCGTTCGAGACCACGAGGCCGGAGATCTTTCTCGACCTCATGAGGTCCGCCGCTTCCGAGAGACTCGTATCCCTGGAAATCGTTACCGGATTCGGATTCATTATCACCGACACCGGAATGTTCATCAGCGTGAGTTTTTCGGCGGCCATGGAATACCAGCTTATTCTTTCCCTGGGCTTAACGGCCTTCAGGAGGTCGGTGACGGTGACCAGACCGACGAGTTCGCCCTCGTCGTTCACGACCGGGAGCCGCGAGATCCCCTTCTCCCTCATCAGGACCCTCGCCTTTCCTATATCGTCCTTCTGGTTTATCACCACCGCCGGACTCATGACTTCCTCCACCGGCGTTTTTCTGAACTCCTTCGAAGAGGAAACCGAACCCACTATGTCGGTGTCGAAAACCATTCCGACGAGCCTACCGCCGGATACCACGGGTAGGGACCTGTAGGGTGAGTGGAGCAGTTTTTCCGCGGCTTCGCGTACGCCGTCCTCCGGCGAAAGAACCGGTGGGTGGCTCAGAACCGAGGACACCTTGGTTTTCGTCGGGTCCGAAACCCCTTTCGATGCGACTTCGCGGTAATTTACCACCCCGAGGTACCTGCCTCTGGAAACCACGGCCGCTTCGTGAAATCCCTTTTCCAGCAGGGAAACGAACCTCGCAACGCTTTCCCCGGGTTTTAGAACAACCGGTTCCTCCATCAATTCCGCAACTTTCATGTACTCACCTAAATGGATTACAATTCCGGATTTAAAAAATCTACGGTTTGAAGAATTTGACCGAGTAGTACCTGACCTCGTTTCCGTCGACCACGGCCCACAGCATGTTGGCCCTTATGTTGTGGGCGAGTCTGACCGCGCGGGAGAGCTCCGGGAAGCTGAAGGTGAAGCCTTTCGGAACCGCGAAGACCACCCACTTCGTGTGCTCCCTCGGGGACTTCTTCCCTCTTTTCAGCGGGTGGACGCCCCTCTCGTACACCCTGAAGTCGCATCCGAACTTGAACCCCGTTCTCGTCGGAAGCCCCCTGGACCTGAGGTCCTTGTAAACCGCGTACCTGAACTCGAACCTGGGATCCACGGACCTGCAGTAGGAGAAAAATTCTTCGAACCTCATTTCTCCTGATTCGGTTATTATTTTTATCGCTCCTTTTTCGCAGAGAAGGCACGCCTCGAGAAGCGAGAGTTCCAGCCGGTCCTCCCTGAGCTTTCCGTAGTACTCCTTTTCGAACAGCTTCTTCGCTCCCTTCCTGTCCCAGACGAACACCCGGTTTCTCGCGAGGTACGCCCTTATCACAGGTTTTCCGCCTCCCCGACTATGTAGTACGTCACGTCCGAGTCGTTGTCGACAACGGCCCATATCGCCGTGGTTCTTATATTCCTGGCGAGTTTTATCGCCTTTCCCAATTGATCGAGGTTGCAGGGATGGTCCTCAGCGCTGCAAAACACTATCCACTTTATCCTTTCCTTCCCGGGTTCCGAACCCCTCTCGTACACCCTGAAGTCGCATCCGAACTTGAACCCCGTTCTCGTCGGAAGCCCCCTGGACCTGAGGTCCTTGTAAACCGCGTACCTGAACTCGAACCTGGGATCGATCGAAGCGAACTTTAAAAACAGCTCCCGGAGGTCCATTTTCCTTCCGTGAAATGTTACCTCGATCTTACCCCTTTCGGCCAGGAACATCGCTTCTACAGGATCGAGCTCCAGCTTCCCGTCCGCAACGGTTCCGTAAAAATTTTTCCTCAGGCTCAGGTCGTCCGTGAAGATTTTCGAGCCGTCGAATTCGGCGGGCATATATTTAGAATTCCGTCAGATATTTATACCTTTTGTGGCCATTCTGACCCTGCAGTTGGAACAGAACTCGGTCTTCTTCCTGTCTATATCCTCCACGCAGGCCGAGAACGACATCACGCACTCGGGTGACCTGCAGTGTGAAAGCCCGAGGTAGTGTCCTATTTCGTGGAGGGCTTCCTTGACGGACCTCTGAACGAGGCGGTCGAAGTTCGGTCTTTCCCCGTAGAACTCCGGCCTGAGCCTGGCTATCGATACGAGGCAGAAGCCTGCCGGGTCCTCGAGGCCGAAAACGAAGTTCAGTCCGTCGTAGTATATGTCCTCACCCGTTATTCCGAGAACCGGGAGGTCCCTGTCGATTACCCCGACGGCGCTGCAGATCCTGTCGATCACCTTTTCGGCGTCGAACTGCCGCCTCCACCTGTTGTAGGCCTCAACCGGGAGGTCGACCGCCTGCCCGAGCCTGCACCTTATTCCCAGTGCGCTTTCGAGACCCTCCTTTACCGAGGAAAGCACACCCTCCTCAACCTTCCCGATCGGAACGATTCTTATCAGCATCTAATAATATTTCAGGAAGAAATTATTTAATGGTGAGGCGGGCGAGATTTCCGGACGTTCGAACTCGCGACAACACGGTCTTCAGCCGTGCGCTCTCCCGGGCTGAGCTACCGCCTCCTACTGATTATCATTTCGAGATTTTATTTAAAAATTTCTTCTCCTCTTCCTTCCGCCGAATCTCCTCGATTCATTTCTCTACCCTGTACTCGTTCATCTTCCGTATCATCGCGGCGTAGCTTCCGTAATTTTCCCGGACCCACTCGTCGACCTCGTCTTTAACTTCCTCTGCGACATTTTGAGGGAATGGATACCGGATCACGGTTTCTCTATCCGACTTCCACGCTTCAACGGAATTCGGGTCGTAACGGCGTTCTTCTATTTTAATGGTCCCTGTTTCCTTTGAGCACAGACCCCAACGCACGACTATTAGCTTCGAACCTCCTTCGATATGGGAGTTCGCCACCTTCACTTCAACGAGTTTACAGATTTTGCACTTCCTGTTCTCGCATCTTTGATGCAACCCCATTTTTCAGAGAGGGGTGGGAAAGGTATTTAAATTTTTTTCCGGAAGAGTGAGTCATGATTCTTCCACCGGAGTTTTACGCCAGGAAGCCCGTGGAAGTGGCCCGGGACCTGATCGGGAAGGTTCTGGTCCGGTTAATGGACGGAAGGCGGGTTTCCGGGAGGATTCTCGAGACCGAGGCCTACGGCGGTTCGGACGATCCGGCGAGCCACGCGTTCCGGGGAAAGACCAGGAGAAACGCTCCCATGTTCGGTCCTCCGGGAAGAGCTTACGTTTACTTCGTTTACGGGAACCACTTCTGCTTCAATGTCGTCACCGCCGGAGTCGGTGCCGTACTTCTCAGGTCGGTTCAGCCTCTTGAAGGTCTGGACATCATGAAAAAACTGAGAGGGACGGAGGACGAAGAAAACCTGGCATCGGGTCCGGGAAAGCTCACCAGAGCCTTCGGAATAACACCGGATTTCAACGGGCTCCCGCTGTGCAGGGAGACAGGACTTTTCATAGAGGACGACGGGACCAGGCTTGAAGTCCGCAGAACGCCGAGAATAGGGATAAGCAGGGGAACCGAAAGGAAGTGGAGGTTCGTGGGTGAATGGCGCCTGGGGCAGGACTCGAACCTGCGACCACCTGGTTAACAGCCAGGTGCTCTACCTACTGAGCTACCCAGGCGTAAAAAAGAATAGGCACCGGATATAAAAATATTTTACCCA
>WANL01000010.1 GCA_015521825.1 Candidatus Aenigmatarchaeota archaeon | reverse complement strand
TTTTTAGAGTTGGAGTTCTTTAAGCTTCCGAGGGGTAAGTACGAGGTAGAGATTTTATATCCCATCTACCTGAAGAAAAAGTTCGAGACTACTTCTTCTTACACATCTCTTTCCATTTTTAGCGAATCCTTCGGCGATCCTAAACTTTCAGAGACCGAAATGCGTATTTCCGGAAAGGGGATAAAAAAGAAATTTACCTTACCGCTGCCGGTTCATAAAATTTCCGGTAAGGTGAAGGACTTTTGCGGGAATCCATTTCCGTGTTACCTGTGGGCAACGAGAGAACATGATGAAAAATTTAAATCGATAGTAAAAGCGGATGAAAACGGAAGATTCGTGTTTTACTATCCAGAAGGAAAGGAAATAAGATTATTTGTAGATGCGAAAGCTATTCGACGAAAACCCTCGAATGCTGGATAATGGCAAATACTTTAAAAAGTGATGTGAAATTGAACCCTAAAGTGGGTGATTTCGAGCTGTACGACTTGAGGGTGTGGTTCTCAACAGGTTTATGTTATTTTTTCTTTGTTCCGGCATCATTACCTTTAATTTTAAAAGAAAGGAAATCCGGGTGGAAGAAGCGATTTCCACCGATTCTTACAGATAAGGACAGAATAGAAATTCGAATTGATAACAGGAAAGTAAATATAAAGGAGTTCGTGGAAGTGCCGACATCCTACGGAAAAAAATACTACCCTTCGTACGTAGGAGTGGTGGAGTTTAAGTCTGAAGGGAAATCTCCGACCATCGTTAATGTAAAGGTAGATTGCTCCGAAAAAGGAAGGGGTGAAGCTTGGTATATCCATTACTTCTGAGGTTTACCTTCGAACTAAGAGAGGTGTTTGGTAATCGAATCGTATCCGGCCGAAAGCTTTATAAAACCGGAGGGAGAAAAAAATATAGGCTTCACTTCTGCCCGGTGATTCATTTTGGTGGTTGGGTGGTAAAGAAAAAAACCGGAAAGACCGGCGGATGTCCTGAATGCGGTTCCGTTTATTTCCACGAGGACAAATCCCGCGGCGAAAAAATCTGCGCCAAGTGCGGCCTGATTCTCGAGGACTCTATGATAGACGTTTCCCAGGAGTGGAGGGCGTTCGACGACGAGCAGCGGAACCGGAGGGCGAGGACCGGAGCCCCGCTCACATTCACCAAGCACGATAAGGGTCTCACAACGGAGATAGGGAAGGGTTCCGGAGAACTCTTCAAGGTCTCACCGACCAAAAGGGCCCAGTACTACAGGCTCGGGAAGTGGCAGAAAAGACTTATAGAGTCCAAGGACAGGAACCTTTCCTTTGCGCTTTCCGAACTCCAGAGGCTGATCTCGTTCCTGGGTCTTCCGAAAAGCGTTCACGAAAGGGTCGCGAAAAAGTACGAGGAAGCCGTGGACTACGGTCTGGTTCGCGGAAGGAGTATGGAATCCGTGATCGCCGCCCTTCTGTACGCGGTTTGCCGGGAACTCGGCACCCCGAGGAGGATGGAAGAGATCTCGGAGGCTTCCGGGGTCGAGAAAAGGGAAATAGGGAGGACCTACAGGTACATCGCCAGGCAGCTGAAGATAAGGATTCTGCCGGCTTCTCCGGAGCACTTCGTCCCCAGGTTCGCGTCCATGCTGGGTCTTTCGGACGAGGTCCAGGCAAAGGCCATAAACATACTTAAGAAGGCGAAAAAGAACGACGTAACCTCCGGAAAGGGTCCGGCCGGTGTGGCCGCAGCGGCCCTGTACATAGCCGCGGTCCTCAACGGCGAAAGGAAAACCCAGAGGGAAATCGCGGATGCCGTGGGGGTGACCGAGGTAACCATAAGGAACAGGTTCAAGGAGCTCGTGGAAAAACTCGGCATCTCGGAAGAGGTGGAAAAAAAGATAAGGGAGGCCGAGGGAAGGTAGTTCAAAGCCCGAGTTCCTTCTTTATCGCGTCTTCTATCCTCTTTATCAGGATTCTTCCCTCCTCGATGTACTTCCTTCTCTGGGAGGAGTAGAATATCAGCTCGTAAAATTCCACGAACTTCTTCAGACCAGAAGGATAGACAACCTTCGATTCTATCCAACCGCTGAGGGTCACGGTTGCCGAACCCTTCAGGTCCTTGGCACTCTGATTCCCCCTTACCACGACTTTGAACCATATAGCGGTTCTGTCGTCCAACCCGTACTTCGCGTACCACTCCCCGGAAAACGATACCGGATCTCCGGAAACGTCCCAGCATATCTCGACCTCGTAGACCTTGGAACCGCTTATTTTCAGGGTGTCCTTGAGTATGCCCGGGATCGCGCCGAGAAGCCTCGAGGGGTGCGAACCCGAAAACTCTATAACCTTTTCGTGCTCCGGTGCCAGAAGGTCTTTTCTTACTTTTTTAACCTCCATTCTCTCCTCCCATAAGCTTTTTGAGTTCCTCGACGAAAACCGCCATGAGCCTTCTGCCCTCTTCCAGGTACTCGGACCGCTTCCCGTGGTAGAACGTTTTGTGCCACATGATCCTCAGCATTTCGTATATCACGGACTTCTGCCACACCGTGTCCTGGGGGTACTCGGTCCTCAGGGCTCCCTCGATCGAGATCGAAACCTTCCCGAAACCCTTGGAACTCTCGCCCTTGAGATCTATTAAAATATGATAGTAGGAGAGGCCGTCGAGTTCTTTGTCTATTTCCCAGGAGACCTTGAACTTTACAGGGTCGCCTTCGGACCACGAAAATTTCTTTTCCTGAATTTCGGACTCCCTCACCCTGAAGACCGCGGCCGCGAGTTTCGGCACCTCTCTGTAGAACCTTTCCGGGTTCTTTCCCTTGTAACTGAGCGTTATCACGTTCGAAGGTCTCAGGAGATCGTCCTGGATCACCAGTTTGGTTCTGGCCCAGACCATGATTATTTATTTCTCGAACCGGATTTATATGTTTATGCCGGTCGTAGAGTGCCGCAACGTCTGGAAGATCTACGAGCCGAAGGTCCCGGCTCTGAGAGGAATAAATCTTAAAGTGGATTCCGGTGAGTTCATCTCCATCGTCGGACCTTCCGGGTGCGGGAAGTCGACCCTCCTGAATCTGATGGGATGCCTGGACGTTCCCACGAGAGGAAGGGTCCTGATAGGCGGATGCGATACGAGGAAACTCGGGGACGCGGAGCTCTCGAGGCTGAGAAGGGAAAAAATAGGCTTCGTTTTTCAGTTCTTCAACCTCATTCCGGCCCTCACGGTTTTGGAAAACGTGGTTCTGCCTACTGTTTTCTCCGGGAGGAAGGACCCGAAAAAGGCGAAAAAACTCCTCGAAGCTGTGGGTCTCGGATCCAAGCTCCGGAGAAAACCGGCGGAGCTTTCCGGAGGCGAGCGCCAGCGGGTCGCGATAGCGAGGGCCCTTGTGAACGATCCGGAGGTCGTTCTCGCCGACGAACCGACGGGAAACCTTGACTCGGAGACGGGAGCCGCTATCCTGGATCTTTTGAGTTCGCTCAACAGGGAAACCGGAGTGACCCTGGTGCTGATAACCCACGACCCGGAGGTCGCGAAAAGGGCTGAAAGAATTATATACATGAAGGACGGTAAAATTGTAAGAGAGGTGAGAAAGTGAGAATCATCCCGTTTGTCCTGGTCCTTGTCCTGATCCTTCAGCCGGCCGCAGCAGCCTCGGTCACCGCTTCCTATGGCTTTCTGAAAGAAACCGCGGTCCCGGGCGAGGACAATCTTCTGTTCCTCACGGTTTCCAACCCGTCGCCTTTCGAGGTCAACGGAGTGACCGTTGAGGTCGGGGCGGTTCCCGGAGTGACTGTCGGGAGGAGCGAGATATCGGTCGGCTCGCTTTCTCCCGGTTCCTCCCAGACCGTGAGTCTGAGGGTTTCCGCCTCGGATTACGGAATTTTTTACATTCCGCTCAGGATAAAGTACTACAGGGCCGGATACGTTTCGGAAAGCCTGGAACTAACGGTTCCCCTCACCATAAGCGGGGACCCGGTTCTGTCGCTGTCCGGCACTCTCAGCCCGGAGGTAGGTCCGGGTGAATCCGCAAATCTCAGCGTGACGGTTTTCAACGCCGGTCCTCCTGCAGAAAACCTGAGGGTCAGGATAAACTCGACCGTGTTTTTCCCGGATACCGACTCCCTGTTTTTCGGAACCGTGAAAACCGGGGAGAGGAAATCCGCGGAGGTCCGCGTTACCCTTTCTCCCGATGTTAGACCCGGAATCTACAGGATTCCGGTGGTTTTGGAGTACGAGGACGCGGCCGGGCTCAGGAAGTACAGGGAACCGAGAACAATCTCGGTCAGGGTCTCCGGAGAGACCAAGCTCGTTCTGACCGCCGAAAGGTCCGGAAGGGACCTCGTGCTGAAAGTGTCGAATTCCGGGACCCAGACAGCCAGGTTCCTCACGCTCCGGGTTTCCGGTGCGAGGGCTGAACCCGGGGAAATTTACATCGGGGATCTCGAACCCGACGACTACGACTCCGAAAGAATAAAGATTCTCGAACCTCCGGGAACCTACAGACTCGTCTTTAACCTTTCCTACAGCGATCCTTTCGGAGGCTCGCATTCGGAAATCAGAGCCGTGACGTTCGAGGTCCCGGAAGAGGAGAAAAAGGAGTTTCCGCTGTGGATCCCGCTCCTGGTCCTCGCGGCCCTCTTCCTATACCTGAGGAGGAGAAGATGAAGGAAATCGCGAGGCTGGCTGTTTACAACCTTTACCACAGAAAACTGAGAACATTTCTGACCCTCACCGGAGTTGTCATAGGCGTCGCCTCTATAGTCGGTCTTATAGGCGCGGCCGAAGGAATAAACTCGGTGATAACCGGAGAGATCGAGAAGTTCCAGTCTAACGTAATAGCGGTTGTCCCCGGAGAGTTCAAGCTCCAGTTTTCCCCGCTTTCCCAGTATGAGGGAATGAAGGCCGGGAAGCTGAGTGAGAGGGATGTCGAGGAGATTTCGAAAATTCCGGGCGCGGAAACCGTGATGCCTTCGGTCAGCTCAAGGGTGCGGGTCGAGTACGGCGGCGAAACCATGATTCTCACAGTGTTCGCGGCCGATCCCGAAAAATTCAGGGAAATAGACACCATAGGCGTTCTCGAGGGCAGGTACTTCAGGTCCGGCAGGGAGGTCCTTCTGGGGTATTCGGTCGCTAAAGAACTTTTCGAAAAGGAGATCGGTATAAGGAAAAAAGTGAGAATCAACGGGGTGGAGTTCAGGGTTGTCGGGGTGATGAACAAGGCCGGCGGGCTTTTCCGTGCTTTCGACACAATGATTTACGTTCCGAAATCCTCGGCTAAGAAGTACCTCGAACTTTCCGGAATCACCGAAATAGACGTGAAGGTCGAGGAAGGTTACGATCCCGGAGCTGTGGCGTCCAGGATAGAGGAAAAACTTAAGGAGCTGAGAAAGGGAGAAAAGGACTTCACCGTTATTTCTCCGGACTTCTCCAGGAGCATAGCGAACCAGATACTTTCGGCCATGCAGATTCTTCTCGGCGGTATCGCAGGCATATCGTTTCTCGTGGGCGCAATCGGAATTTCTAACATGATGTTCACATCCGTTCTGGAGAGAACCAGGGAAATAGGAATAATGAAGGCCGTCGGAGCCACCAGAAGGCAGATAATGGCTATATTTTTGATCGAGTCCGGGGTCATAGGTTTTTTCGGCGGGATTCTCGGCGTGGTTTTCGGTTACGGAATCGGCGAGGGGTTCCTTGCCCTCAGGCAGTACTTCGTGGAAAAATCCGGTGTTCAGACCGTTGTGGAAAGACCCCACGTCCTGATAAGTCCGGAGCTGGTGGTCGCGGCGCTCCTGTTCTCATTCGCGGTCGGAATTCTGGCCGGTGCGATTCCAGCCAGGAGAGCGGCCGATCTCCAGCCAGCGGAAGCCCTCAGGTACGAGTGACCTCCCTTCCCTGAACTATCTCTCCGGTCGTAAGGTTCACGTAGGTTCCGAGAACCTGAGGCTTTCTGAAAACCATGGTTCCGTCGCTTTCCACCGTTCCAACCTGACTCCACACCGGCATGAAGGTTTCGTACACCCCGGTGTCTCCGGTCACCAGAATGGTCGGAACGGCATCTATCCCGTACTTTCGGACCAGCCGCTTTCCTTCCGGCGATGAGACATCAACGGTTTCGGTCCGGTTAATGAAGAACCCGAACCGTTCGAGGATCGCAAGGTGAACGGACGCGTTGTAGCACTCCGAACAGGCACTGTCTTCCAAAAGGATCACGTCAACCGCGCCTCTCAGCCTCCCCGTCCCTACCTCGATGTAGGGTCCGCTCGGCTCGGCGATGAAGTAATCTCCGGACTTTCTGAGGAACTGGGAGAACCTGGAAAACTGCGGATAGAGGGAGATGTCTTCGGAAAGCAGCAGGGCCGGAAGCTTCCTTATCCCGTACCTGAGTACCGGGAATCCGCCTTCTTTCACGACCTTCTTTTCCGAGAATTTCACCCCGGATGCTTCGAGGTTACGGAGAACCGCGGTGAAATTGATACAGACGTCGCAGTCCGCGTCAACTACCACGGCTTTAACCAGGCCTTTCATCCGGTTTTCCGGAACCGAGAAGTACGGCGGAGTCCTGGCTTCGGAAACGAGGTAACCGTCCCTTTTCTCGTAGCCGGTTGCGGATTCCAGACCGGAAAGCACGACAGCCGGAAGCTTCGTGATGTTAAGCCTGGAGATCAGGTCGGAACCCTGCGGATAGTTCAAAATCCTTTTGGAAACCACCGTGACCCCGGGCAGGTTCACGGACGGAGTGTCGCACATTTCGCAGGTGAGAACCGTTACCCTGACTTCCGGCGGTTTAACCTCGGAATTTATGAGCATTAGCAGTGCGGAGTTTGCAACCGAGACTGCCAAAAAAACCAAAAGCGCGGCGATCAGAACCCTTTCGCTCAGCATCCTCCCACCATGCTAGGAAGGTTGTTCACTCCCTGAATCGCTTCCGTCCCTCCGGAAACCGCTACTCCGGACGACACCGCTTCCTTTATGGAAAGGAGCTCGAAGGTCTGGAACAGAGCGAACAGTACAAGAGCTCCGATCACCGCGAACACCCCGATCGTTCTGTAGTCGAGTTTCCTCTTCTTTCTTCTCGGCATACTACCACCTCATGAAAACTCCTGTGGATTCTCCCTTGACCCAGAGGACAGTCAGCTCGCTTTTCTCTCCCGGCATTCCGGGCGAACCCTCGGGCATTCCCGGAACCGCTATTCCGTCGATATCCGGGCGCTCCTCCAGAAGCTTTTTGATGGCTTCTTTCGGAACGTGGCCTTCAATGAAGTAATCACCCATCACCACGGTGTGACAGCTTCTGACCTCTTCGGGAATTCCGAACCTGTCTTTCACGTTCCCCTGAACTTTCGAAACCGTGAAGTCCGAAGAAAGGTACTCGGCGTATTCTTCGCAGCATCCGCAACCCGCCTGATAGTAAATCGTGGCCTCGGCCTTCGGGAGCGCGAGGTAAACCGCGGGTACAGCGAGTATTAAAAGGACCGCGAATTTTTTCATCAGCATCCACCTACCATGCTCGGAAGGTTGGCCGCCGCCGATCCCTTACCGGCAACCTGAAGTCCTATCGCTATCATGTTCTTCGGGTAAAAGGCGGTCTTCCACTTCATGGCCTCCCTGAGTATCTGGGCATCGGAATAGTTCGTGTACTTTATGAGACCGAGGACGAGGGCGTGAAGCGCCGGATTGTGCTTACACCCGCACCGCAGGTTTCCGGACGAGTCAACACCCTGGGGTCCAACGCCGCAGCAGAACTCGCAGCTTATCCCGAGGGGTCTGGTGGCGAGGTTCATGTATCTGTTCCAGAGCTCCGGGTCCTTTCTCACCTCTTCCTTTATTGTCGGATACCAGGCTGCCAGGTAATTAAGCGAAGCCTCCACGTTGCTGAAGGAGATTCCGCCGAGTTTTTTGCTGTACTCCGGAGTCCCGGAAGGTAGCATTATCCGCATCACGTCCTCCTCGGTTTTCGCGTTCCTGAGTTCCGGGAAAACCGCGGCTACTGTCTGGGCGGTCGAGGAAAGCGATGCGACATCGACAGAAAGTTCCGGAGGTGGTTCGGCGGCTGCGGATCCCGACGGAACACCGACCCTTGCCTGAATTTCGGTTATGAGCACCTGATTGAAGAGCATTATAACTGCGATGAAAGAAAGTGCGGGAATTATCTTATCGTTCATGAAACCTTTTTTCGTCCGGGTATTTAAAAAGTTTACTCCTCGCAGCATTTGAGCACCTTCCGGAGAAGCTCCCTCGCGCTTTTTAATTTCCTGGATTTTCCGCCGCCCCTGTTGAGCTGCCAGAAAAGGGAAAAGGTTTCGGAAGCCTGCTCGAATTTTTCGGCATCCCCGTTTTTGAGGCCGACCTCTATAAGCCGCATGGTCGCCGAAAGGAGGTGCTTGGACATGCACCACACCTCACCCTCCGGTTCGCCTATCAGCTCCTTCATTGTTCTTTTTCTCAGCTCCCTAACGGCCCGGAGAACGTCCTCCTCGAGCCTTCCGGTCTTCATGCCGGAAAACACCGCGTGCTCCTCTACCGAGATCAGGTTCATAACGGCAATTGCGAGGTCCTCGGCAACAGAAATATCCCCCTTCACGCTACCACCTCAGAGTTCTTTTCGGAACTCCGTAAAGGTTTTCGATTACAAGGGAAAAGCTGTCCGTCTCCGGTCTCGGAAACACGAGCTTCACGGTCTTGTGGTGCGAGGAACCCGAAGCCCGGAAGTCGATCGGTCTGTAGATCTTCCCGTTTCCGTCGATTAGGTAGGAGATTTCGGAAAAGTCAACGTCGAGGGAGCCCCTGTGGGTGTTCAGCCTCAGAGTTATTTCGAGATTTTCCCGGAGTTCGGGTTTTGCCGCGATCTCGAGCCCGCCTCCGGAATCGAACCTCTCTGGGTACTGAATCTGGAGCGCGGACGCACCGGCCGAAAACGCCGAGGCCGAGAGGAACGCGACAACGACCGAGGCCGCGCCGACCGACGCCACGGTATTTCTCACCACAACCGGGATTTTTCCCATGGATGAGAGGATGACCGCTATTCCAACGGCGTTCGAGACCACTCCGGCGAAGAGAAGCGCGTCCTGATACTGAACCACGGCGGCGAACGCTGCGGCCGCAAATGGAAGCACGTCCGTGAGGTGGTGGAGACAGCACGCCACCATGGAACCGCCGGACAGACCTCCGCAGATCGCCGGCGACACGGACCTGGCGTAACTATAGAGGTAGATCTGAATCCCGAAACCTCCGGAAAGTAGGAGGATCCAGCCCCACTTCTCGAGAAACTGGTTCACGGCGTGGTCGAAGGAATTCGCCAGCGTGAGAACCGCGAAGTAAAAGGCGAGCATTCCGAAAGCCGCTGCCGTACCCCTTACTACCGGTTTCAGATCAGCCACAGCACCACCGTTGCCGCGATCAGAATCGAAACCGTGACCACCAGGCTCTGGTAGGGGATTCTTTTTTTCATCATCGGAACGTAAAATGCCAGAAGGGAGCCGGCGATCAGACCCAGGACGATGCGGTCGACACCGAAAACCGAGTACGCGGGGTTTCCGAGAACCCCGGCGACCCAGAGAGTAAGCAGGGTAAGAATGACGGAAGCGGCCGCAACGATCTCCTTCCCGACTTTCAAAATTCTCGACATCCACGAGGCTCCGGATACCGCGAACGCTCCCAACCACAGGCCGACCGCCGCGTCGTCGAGACCGTAAAATCTCGTTACCGCGAGACCGGTCCCTGCTGCCGCGGTGCACAGAGGACAGTGAGCGAGTGCCGGCTGAACGAGGAGCCAGGACGAGATCCACTCGATCATACCGGAAAAGTGGAAGAAATACCGGATAAAGGTTACTGTGAAACCCGTTTCAGAACCACGAGGTTCGACATACCCCTTCGCTTTCTTTCAAGAATTCCCTTCACTTCCAGACGGTCGATGATTCTGCTGACCGTGGCCTTGGACAGTCCGGTCCTTTTCACTATTTCGCCCTGGAAAATCGATCCGCCGGCGTCCAGAACGGTTCTGTAAATTCTTCTTTCATCCTGATCGAGACCCGGGAATTTCACCGGAAAGACCAGGTCCTTCCCGACAAAGATCAAAAGGCCGAGAATCGCGGTGAAGCCAGCGTAAATTTCGAGCGGAATCGAAGACCGATGAGGACATTCCTCCACCCCTCCGCAGATCTCGATGCACTGCTCCTCCACGGCCCTGATATAACCCGCGGCCACGAGCGAAAAAATCGCCAGAATAACGAGAAGTGAAACGAACGTAATCGCGGTCTTCCTCATAAAAATAAAAAACCAAAAAAGAAAAACTTAAACTTTTCGACGCCTACTCTCTCAGCAGCGTTGCCGTTGCCACAACGGCACCGACCGTTACCACCACGAGGGCTATCAGAGAAACGATCGACGAGATCTGGCCAAGCACCTCCAGACCGGGAATGTAAACCACCGAAAACGCCGCCGAAAGCACGAAGAGAACTCCGCCTGCAGCCATAAAGGTAAAGGCTCTGTGAGCCCTCGCCCTGATCTTCGCTATCTCTGCCAGCGCCGGTGCCAGCAACGCTGCAATTGCCAGGTATATGACCTCCGTTGCCATAATTAAAAAGGGGGTTCGATGATATATAAACTTAACTACGACACTCGGAAAACACCTTCGCTCCGAATTTCCAGAACTTCAGGGACCTGTCGTACTTCCAGGCCGTCGGATTCAACCCGGCTTTGAGACACAGGGCCGAAAGGAACCTTTCCTTGTCCGGAATCTCCTTCCAGACCTGGGGTAGTAGAAGACCGGCGAGTATTCCCTTCCGCACGATAACCCCGTCCCCGGGTTTTATTTCATCCACCGAAGTTTCGACCGGCTGCGAAAGAACGGAAACCTCGATAAGAATCTGACCGAGCTCCTCTTCGGTTAACGGCGGAAATCTCGGATCGTTGCACGCTGAGACTGCGGCCTCCACCACGGCATCCTCCACGAATTTTGCAGGTTCGGGAATTCCCATACAGCCGCGGAGAAGCTTTTTGCCCCCGACCACCTTGTAAATGGTGACGAACGCTCCGGCTTTTTCCGTCCTTCTATTCGGAGAGATCACCTCTCCGCGGGTCACGTAGGTCTCCACGGCCCTTCTCGCGAGTTTCAGAAGCTCCACGGCCTCACCTGAATATTAATTCGCGTCGGAGCGTAAAATATTTTTCCGCGAGGACCCGTACCGCCTTAGCCAAAGAGGATCCGCTCCAGATCCCTCAGATCGAAGCAAAACACCTTCCTATCCTCGAACTCATCAATTCTTTTACTGAAAGATTTCGCGAACACGGCCAGGTATTCCTTTCTCTTATCGTTATGCCACTGCACGTATTCCGTTTTCCCGGCCAGTTCCTTACACACCTTTTCCGCGTTAACCCGGGATTTCCACTTGCATTCGGCAAACAGGATTTCCCTCGTTTTTTCGTTCAGCGCGACTATGTCGATTTTCCTGTCTCTGTGCCACCATCTGCCGATTTTGGTGAACGGAAAGATCGAAACGTCATGGAACACGTCCAGGATAAAGTCTTCGAATTTTCTCCCGAGGTACGGGTTTATTTTTTCCTTTATCTCATTCAACACGGTTTCTCTAAGACCGCTTTCAAGCTGCTGTTTATTTGGGTAAACGAACCTGAGGTAAAAATCAAAAAAGTTATCCTTTAAGGAGTAGTGGGCGCCTTTACCGCGCATCGTACTTTTAAACGAATGTGTTACCGGAAACTCCTTCCCGATTACGTTTAATTCCTCCAGTACGTAGAGGTATTTTGAAAGCAGGCTCTTGTCCAGTTTTGTTGTGTTGTAAATCTCGTTAAACGTCGTTGAACCCCCGGCTATGGATGAAAGAATGGAGAGGTAATTCGACGGATCTCTGAACTCTTCTCTCAATAAAATTTCCACCTCTTCGTAGAGAAACTCCCCTTTGGAGAGAATTCTTTCTTCGATGTTTTTCCAGACCGACTTTTCGGGCTGGAACCTGGTAAGATAGCCCGGAATCGTGTCTATACACGAGTAGACCAGTATCAAATCTTCCATCGAGTACTTCGGAAAGAATTCTCTGAGGTGTTTAACCCTTATTTTCTCGACTTTCCACTGACCCGTTCTCCTGCCGTAGAGCGGGCTTCTGTGTGAAAGGGTGTATCTTTCCATCATTCCTATGCTGGAACCGCAGAGTACGAGCATGATCTTCGTGTATTTGAGCTTGAAATCCCAAAGCTCCTGGAGGATCGAAATAATTTCCGGAAACTTTTCAGCGATGAAAGGAAATTCGTCGATAACGAAGACCAGTCTTTTTTCCGACCTTTCCGCCAGGTAATTGAAAACATCCTCCCAGGCGGAGAGCGGGTATTTTGTTAACGAGAGGTCTTTGAAATGTTCGATGAAAAGGCTGTTGATCCGGCGAAAGGTTTCGATTTTTGACTCAAGTCTGCCCAGAAAGTATATACCTCTCCTATTCTTCAGGAATCTTGTCAGGAGTTCTGTTTTACCCACCCTTCGCCTGCCGTAAATTATAATCAGTTCCGCTTCTTCCGAACGGTATTTTTTCTCGAGAAATTCCAGTTCATCCTTCCTGTTAATGAATTTCATCATAAGTATATACTCATATTTCAACTATTTAAATTTAACTTTCGCTCCAGATCCCTTAAGTCGAAGCAGCGAATCGGGCGACCCTCGAACTCGGAAATCCGCTTTGAAAAACTCTTGGCAAACACAACAAGGCATTCCTTCCTTTCGTCGTTATGCCATTGCACATACTTGGATTTTTCCGCAAGCTCTCTGCAGACCTTCTCAGCATTAACTTTGTTCTGCCATTTGCATTCTGCGAATAGAATTTCTTTTGTTTTTTCGTTCAAGGCAATAATATCAATCTCTTTATCCTTGTGCCACCATCTGCCGATTTTGGTGAAATCGAGACCTACATCGACCTTTTTCCTTTTAATTAAATCGAGAATCAAATCCTCGAAAATAAAACCGAGATATTGATTAAAATTATTTTTAAAATTCAGGACGGGTCGCTCCGATGCGTAGCTTTCTATGTCGGATTGGAAGGGTGAAACGAACCTAAACCAGAAGTTGAAGTATTTGTCCTTTATTATATAGATTCCTTTCTTTCCCTTCCTCTTTGAAAACAAGGGTACGCGTCTTTCAACAATATCGAGTTTTTCCAGCGTTTTCAGATAATAGGAAACGTCTTTCGGCTGAACGTAAGAATAGTTTGCAATCTCGGTAATTTTCGTATATCCCAGTGAAATCGCCTCGAGGACCTGAAAATAGGTTGCGTAATCCCTTAACTCTTCCGAGAGTATGTTTATGGCATCGTTATACAAAAATGAACTGATGTCAAAAAAATTATTGATTATTTCCGATTCTACATTCTTCGCCTCGAAGAACTCCAGGTATTTAGGAACATTATGCGTTGCCCCATAGAGTTTTACAGCATCTTCAAAACTTATTCCTTCAAACCATTCGAAAATATGTTCGAAAAGTAATGGTTTAACTCTCAGCTGCAAGTCGACCCTACCGTACAGAGGGCTCTTGTATCCGAGAATCCGGGATTCCATCAAACTGACCGTGGATCCGCACAGAATGAGTTTGAAATCCTTGATTTCATCCATAATCTCCTGAAAATCCGACAAAATTCCTTCATCCCTTTCAACCAAGTATCCGAATTCATCAATCGCAACGATAACACCTTTTTTTGATGAGAGTGCTCTGAAGGCATCGAAAAAATTTTTGAATTCGATCTCCGGAGTGTCGAGAAGCCTGCAAACCTTTTCAGAAAATTTTTTCAGATTATATTTTATCTTTCTTCGAGAACAAAGAAAATACAAACTTTTTTTATTCTCGAGAAACTTCTTTATCAGCGTTGTTTTCCCGACCCGTCTTCTTCCGTAAATTACAGCACTTCTCAATTTCCTTTTCTTTAATTTTTCGAGAGTTTCCAGTTCCTCTTTTCTATTGATAAATTTTCGAGTCATAACTATAATATTCTAAACTCGAATATTTAAATTTTTTTCACTTTCCTCCCGGATCCTTTAAAATTTACGATTGTTTTGGAACCCTCTCCATCGACCGTCATTTCTTTACTTTGCGGAGAATCTTCAGGACTCCGAGATAGGACTCGAGAATTTTCTCGACCTTGCTGACCTCTATCACGAGCATGCCTCCGTAAGCTCTGTTTTTCAGAATTTTAACGCATTCCTTTAAAGGGAGTTTGCCCTTTCCGACGGGAAGGTGCTGATGTAAGGCCTTGCCGTCGTTGTCCGAGAGGTGCACCTGGGTGACCAGGTCCCCGTGTTTTTTCAAAAATCTCACCGGACTGTAAAAATACGAGTTTACGTGCTCGACGTCGAAAGTTATTCCAACGTTTTTGTGCCCTTCATTCCGGAGGGACTTCACGACCCCGGCAAGTTCTTCCGGAGAAATGGCTTTTCTGGCGAGTTTCCTGCTGAACTGGGGGTAGACTTCGAGGGAAAGGACGATTCCGAGGTCTTCGCACAGCCTCGAGAGTTTTTCGATCTGCCTTTTCACGATTTCCAGGCTTTTTCTTTTCGCCTCTTTCGAAAAGTAAGCGCTTAGGGGATCGAAGCAGTGGACCGTGAAAGGAGATATCCCGTATTTCCCGCATATTTTCACGAAAAAGATCGCCGCTCTTTCGAAGTATTTTCTTCTGATCGGGTTAAGGTCTCCGGCGAACCACTGTGGGGAAAGGTGAAAGGCCGCCTTTACGCAGTAATCCCGGCAGAAATTTCTAACGTTCTTAAAATCCCGGTCTTCCCTTCTGTTCACACCCGAAACCAGCTCTATTCCCTGCATCCCGCGCTCCAGAATCTCTTTAAGCGCCTGCTCAGTTTTCTGATACGCAAGGGTCTGAAGGGACACTATCATAAATTTTCACCCACAACCTTTTCGTCCTCAGGGCGTTTCTCAGGTTTTCCGTCTCTATCAGGTATACCACATCCTTACAGTACTTTTTGATCAGCGTGAGGACGTGGTCCCAAGGGATCGAACCCTTCCCGAAATTTTCCACCCTCTGGTATATCCAGTTTCCGTTTATCGCCGAAATTTCGGCGTTGACGACAACCGCGCTGGCTATTTTCTTCCCCAGGGATTTTATCAGCACGGGATAGTTGTACTTAACCGAGTTAAGCGCGGCCACGGGGTCGAAGCAAACGAAAACGTTTCTTCCGAGAAGCTTTTTCAGAGCGTCGATGCTTTCGAAAGGACTGGTTCCGAGTCTGTCCTGGTAGTACCACTTAGACTTCACGGTCACATTCATCAGGTGTACCGGGAAGTCGAAAATCCGGAGTATCCTTTTAGTGAAAACCAGGAGTTTTCTGTTTATTTTTGCGCTTTCGAGGTACCAGTTAAGGTGGGGAGGCTCCACTATTACGAATTCCGGCCGACTCTCCTTCAGTTTTTCGTTGAGCCTTTCCGCGGATTCCCTGTACATCTCCTCTCTGAAAGCGTCTTCTACCGGGGCTTCCATTTCGAAAAACGGGGCCGTCCCGGAATTTTCCGGAACGGGATCGCCGTGAAAGAAGTAGTCGCAGTGAAGCGCGACTCCCCCGAAGTGCTTTTCGATACCGGAGGAATCGATCCTTCCAACGAAGTTTCTGAAAAAAATCCATGTTCCGGGAGACGAACCGCTCATCTGTTATAGTTTTTCGGTAAAGTTTTAAAAACTTTTTTGTAATCGGGGAAATTTCACGGATCCTCGGACCGTACGCCGGGTGCCAGAGCGGTAGGAGTGTTTCAACTTTCCAGCGACGTCGGGGCCGCAGGTTTAAATAGATTAACTTCCACTCCTCGATTATGGAAGAGTGCATAGAGGAGCTGGTGAGGGAAAAGGGTGTATGCGGAAATTGCGGTCTTTTTAACGGTCACTGGTGTCCTCACGACAATCGCAGCACAGAGATCCATATAGGCGTTGAGGAGGACGAGACCGGTCCGTACTCAACGATAGTCTTCTGCGAAATGCGGATACCTACGGAGGAAGAACTGATAGAAGGGCTTAAAAAGTACATTTCATCCGGAAATTTCGGGGAGGCTGAGTTGCGTCTCGACGACATAAGTAAAATCGTTGAAGAATATCACCCGGACTGTAGAACCGTTGTTACCCGGCTGTATCACGCACTCGCGGACGGAAACAAAACCGAGGCGATGAGGTACGCGGACGAACTCGAAAGAGAGTTAATACCCGGTTACGGAACTAACCGCAGCACCGGGGAAACGGTCGCTCCGTAATAATTAATTATTTTTCCTACAACCTCTTTAGTTTCTTCGCGGTTCAGCGGTAAAATATCATTTTGGACCAGGTAAATAATCGAACCAACCTTCAGTATATCGACAGGTCCATACTCCGCGCTTCCGGGAACGAATCCGACGTACTCGGCGTCCGGAAACTGTCTTTTGAGGCGTTTCAGGTCCTCGATGAAAATCTCGTTCGGATACTCATCCAGCAGTTTCCACAACCGGGATTTAAATCCGGTATCCGCTTCAACCCTCCGGAGAAAATCTTCCAGGAGTTCACCCGAAAGGGATATCCTGCCTTCCACCTCTGGAAAGTCTTTTTCCTCGGGTACTCCCACTTCCTTTGCGAGGTGGTACAGAAGGTCGGGAACCCCGGAGTACTTAACGGTTATTCTCGGGAAAAACCGCCTCTGTGAAAGACGCTCCGCCTCCTCTATCGAGAGGTCCTTCTCTATCCTTAAGTCCGCGTCGGGAGTTAGGTTTACCTCTATCATTAAATAAATTTAAAACGTAAATCATAAAAAGATGCTGAAGGTCGTTATTACGGGCGGGCCGTGTACGGGAAAAACGAGCGTCGTCGAAAATTTAAAGGAACTCGGCTATCACACTCTCCCGGAAGCCGCGAGAAAGGTTATAGAGGAACAGGAAAAAATCGGAAGCGACGCGCTCCCCTGGAAGGATAAATTAAAATTCCAGAACCTCGTCCTCAAAAAGCAGATAGAGCAGGAGCGAGGTATACCTGAAAACGCTGAAATAGTTTTTCTCGATCGTGGCATTCCTGACGGAATCGCGTATTTGAGAGTCGCCGGTCTCCCCGTACCGGAAGAATATTATTCAGCCGCAGAAGAGCACAGATACGACTTCGTATTTCTTCTGGAAGAGCTTCCGTTTTTCGAAAACGATGGCGCGAGAAGGGAAAGTCCGGAGGAAAGAAAAATTATTCAGAGGGAAATAAACCGCGTTTACGAAGAACTGGGATACGGAGTCGCGGAAGTCCCGTTCATGAGCGTTGAAGAAAGGATAAATTACATATTGAGAACCCTTGGGAGTTTTTACGACCGTGCAGCGGAAATTTTATAAACCGGAATAACGAAATAATACCGGCGGTTGCATGATTCTGACGACCACGGAAAAGATCCCGGGAGCAGAAGTCGCGGAAATTCTCGGAGTCGTAAAGGGAAGCACCGTTAGGGCCAAGTGGTTCGGAAAGGACCTTATCGCAGGACTCCGGCACATAGTGGGAGGAGAGATCAAGGAGTACACCGAGATGCTGACCGAAGCGCGGGAGGAAGCCGTGAGAAGGATGATAGAGGAAGCCGAGAAGCTCGGAGCCAATGCCGTTATCAACGTTCGGTTCACCACCTCCCAGATAGCCCAGAACGCGGCTGAAATTCTGGTCTACGGAACCGCGGTTAGGCTCGCGTCCCAGATCAGATAATTCGCCGGTAAGAGAAAATCGGATCGGAAAACATCGAACCCGGGAAAATCATCTCAGACCCCTGCCTTTTTTTCCGGCAGAGGTTAACCCGCGGAAAACCCTTCCTTTCTGCCTGCATATCCAATTGATCTTCGGATCCGATTTGATCACCGGGTGGTGGGGATCGACCAGAATCACCTCGTACCACTTGTACTTCCCGGACTCGGCGACGTAGTAGGAGTTCAGAACCTCGAGATTCGGGAACTTTCTCTGAACCCTTTCCTCGACGATCCTCTGAAGGCTTTTTCTGTTCTTTATCTTGGTCAGTCCGGCCCTAAGCGGCTTCCTGCCTCCGGACGGCTTTTCCCTCTTCCTCGTTCCCTTCCTTATCCTCGCCCTGACGATAACGAAACCCTGTTTCGCCCTGTAACCAAGGGCTCTGGCCCTGTCGGGTCTGGTCGGTTTCTCAACCCTGACTATCGCCTTTTCCCTGGCGAAGGCCACCCTTCTATCCCTGGAAAGGGCGAGCCACATCTTCCTCAGGTACTTGTGAATCACGACATTCACCCTTTTCCGATTTGCAGGTTTTTATTTAAATCTTTAACGCCCCTCGCATCACCTCTTTCCGGCCATCAGAGTACCTCCGCCTGTCAAATCTCATCGGGGCGTAATAAAGATGTGGTCTGAAGGTTAAAAAATTAACCGTGATAGGTTGTGCTGGCCTCCTTTCTCGTGTACCTCCTCCATCCCTCGGAAAGCTTCCTGCACAGACCGTTGATTGTCCCGACGTTCCTGTCCCACACGGCCTTCACTTTTTTGAGCCAGGCCGCGTAGGCCTTTTCATCGTAACTCACGTTCAGGGCTTCGGACTCCCATATCAGGCTCATTATCTCCTTGAAGACCGAAAAGACCTTCCTTTTTTCCTCGGCGGTCAGCATGCTTCTTTCTATGTAGGACCTGTAACTCTCTCCCGAGCCTATCAGCGGTTCCAGGAGCCAGGAAATATCGCAGAGCTTTTCGTGAATCCTCTTCCTCACCTGAGCCAGAATCGGTACTCCGGACTCGGGCTTGAAGAAGAAGTGCTTCTCGATCCACTTCCAGTCCGGGAGCCCGTATTTTTTCTTCAGCTCCGCGTACTTCATATTTTAAAAAACCGATCTCCGATTAATAAATCTATGGGGATATGCGACCGGATTTACGAGAGGTGGATGGGTGAGGTCCAGAGAAGGAAGATCGAATTCCTCCTCTCCGCCGTCAGACCAGAGGGCCTGGTCCTCGACGTCGGGGCCGGCCCGGGTTTCCTGTCAGAGTACATTCCGGTAGTCTCTGTTGACGTCTCGGAGGCCGTGCTTTCCGCCAAGGGGTACAAGGTAATAGGTTCGGGGAACCGCCTTCCTTTCAAAACCGGGACCTTCGACTTCGTCTTCTGCGTGGACGCCTTCCACTTCCTTTCCGGTGCCGGAGAGCTGGAAAGAGTTCTGAAGCACGGGGGGAAGCTCGTGATTTCCCAGTTCACCACCAGGTACGACGAGGGGAAGACCCTTCGCGAGATCGAGAAAAGCCTGGAATCGGCGAGGCCGGTAGACAGGTTTTTCCTCAGGGATCCGGAGCCCGAGGTCGTTCTGGTCGCGGAAAAAATTTAAATAACCGGAACCGAATTAATCAGTATGCTGGGTCCGGGTGAGGTACCAGAAAAGGTGAATGTGGTCGTCGAGATACCGGCCGGAAGTTCGGTTAAATTCGAGGTGGACAAGGACAGCGGTGTCGTTTTCGTGGACAGGTTCCTCCACACGGCCATGCACTACCCCTTCAACTACGGCTTTGTTCCCGGGACGAAAGCGGACGACGGCGACCCGGTCGATGTCCTGGTTCTTTCCTCTTCCCCGGTTTTTCCCGGGTGCGCGATAAAGTGCAGACCCGTGGGCGTTCTTCACATGGAGGACGAGGAGGGCGAGGACACCAAGATAATCGCCGTTCCCTTGGAGAAGGTGGACCCGGAGTACGGGAGAATCTCAGACATTTCCGAGGTCCCCGAGCACCTCAGGGAAAAGATAAAGCACTTCTTCGAGCACTACAAGGACCTGGAAAAAGGGAAGTGGGTCAGGGTCAGGAACTGGGAAGGGGCGGAAAAGGCAAAGGAGATCCTTCTGAATTCGGTCCGCTCCTGACGGGTTGCTGGCGCGGAATCCGGAAAACCGCCGACCGTAAGCTTTAATATTAACCACCACTAAGTAATAATATGTTGAATTTCATGTTGAGGTGTCTGGAAGAGGAGAGGGGACCGGGCTACGACGAAAATATAGTCGAAAATTCCGTGAAGCACGTTCAGAACTTCGGAAGGTGCTACATCTCCGCCATCCTCTACCTGAAGGAAGTAAAGAAACCGACCGTGGAAGAGGCCCTGAAGCTGGCTATTCGCTACTTCGAAAAAAAGTACAACGTCAAGGTGAACTGCGGGAAAGAAGCGGTCGACTGGAAGGACATACTCATAAACGCGGCCAAGGATCCGATCAGACACATTCCGACCGGCAAGGAACTTGTGGTCGAGGAGCACAGGAAGAACCCGGAATCCCGGTACCTCGGAGAGATAATAAACCGCCTCGAGCGCGAGCTTCCGACAGGGGGTGATGACATCATGGTACCGGGCGGAACCGGAGCAGGCCGGCAATACCGCCAAGGTGGAGGAGTTTCTCGCCGGCCTGATGATCTGAGGAAACCACGAACACCCCGGCGCCTGTTTCCTCCGCTTTTTTAACGATTTTCCCGAACTCGCGGACCCTGGAATCGGAAACCAGGAGAATTTCGACCGCCCCGCTTTCAACGGCCTTCTCAGTTTCCCGGGGTCCGTAAACGGCCATTCCGTCCTTCGCGATCTCCCCGAGCAGCCTCTCCACCAGGCGAGTTTCCTCGGTTATCCTGGATTCCTTCAGAACCTTTTTGAGAGTTCCTCTTCTCAAAAGCTCGTTGAGACCGGTAATCCCGGTGTGGCAAACTGTATCCACGAAAACCCGAATTCCCCTTTCCTTCAGAAGCTCCGCGGCCTCTTCCTTCGGAAAACCCGGGCCGCAGAGAACCGCTTTTCCGCCCCATTTTTCAACGAATTTCGCGACTTCGGTGTAGTACCTCGTCTTCAGGGATTCGTCCGAGAACTTCGAGTACCCGGACTTAACGCAGCCGAGTTCCTCGACCGTGTTCGAGACCGAGAAAAACCAGGCTTCCCTTTCGTCCATAACGCACACCAGGATTTTTTCGGTCGGCCTCGCCGACTCAACGGCCCGAATTTCCCACGCTTCCCACTCCTTCTCGACCCTCACCGGGGTGCCTGGTCGGACCTCGATTGTGTGATAGGACTTTTTCACACCCTCGGTCTCGGAAACCACCCGACCCGAGATCCTGAGTCTGTCGCCGGTAAACTCCGTTTTCTCGACCTCCACGGACAGAACCACCGGCCTTTTCTCACCCTTCACGACCTCGCTTCCCCTCCTGATCTCCACCCTCCTCAGGGTCTTCGCGGTCACCAGGGAACCCGGAGTCACGACTTTCTCCAGGACCCTCAGATCGTCCGGATTTTCCGGAATCAGCAGCGCCTCCTTTTTCCCGAACCTGTACCTCATACTTATTTTTTCGCAACAAAGCTTTTTATTTACGCGATTTCAAATTAATCCCGGTGATTTCGTGCCGGTTAGCGAGGCACCCTACACGAGAAAGTACCAGCACACGAAGACCAGGGGCCGGGAATCCACAGTGGACTGCGGGTTCTGCGGAAGAAAGGTCCCGAGGTACAAGACCTTCACCGTGACCCGCGGGTTCAGAATAACGGACAGGACCATCCTCCAGCAAATGGACAGGAAGAACATCCACGTTTTCAGGCAGAAGGTCTACGCCTGTCCATCGTGCGCGAGGTTCCGGGGAATAGTCAGAAAGGGCAAGACCCGGAGAAAAAAGCACATGAAGTAGATGCCGTGGCGAGGTTTCCGAAAACCCGGGCGGGTTTTAGAAGGTACGGCCAGCACTTTCTGATAGACCGGGCGGTGCTGGAGAGGGAAGCGGACTACGCGGATCTAAGGAAAACTGACTCGGTCCTGGAGATAGGGGCCGGGGACGGCAGGCTCACCGAGGTCCTGGCGGCGAGGGCCGGAAAGGTCTACG
>WANL01000009.1 GCA_015521825.1 Candidatus Aenigmatarchaeota archaeon | reverse complement strand
GGGAACCGAAAGGAAGTGGAGGTTCGTGGGTGAATGGCGCCTGGGGCAGGACTCGAACCTGCGACCACCTGGTTAACAGCCAGGTGCTCTACCTACTGAGCTACCCAGGCGTAAAAAAGAATAGGCACCGGATATAAAAATATTTTACCCATTCAGAAGTTCTGATATCAATTCGTCTACGTATTCGGGTGAGGGCATTCCGGTCCTTTCATGAAATCGTAGGCTACCTTCCCGTTTTCCTGTGATTTTGCGATTTTCCGAAATTCTTATATTTCCGCGGTTTCAACATTTCGTGATGGCGGTTCTGCTGCTGCTCGGGATTATGGACATCGCGGCAGGGGTGGTGGCGCTCTTCGATCCGGTTCCGGCCGCGGCCTACCTGATAACCAAGGGACTCCTTCTGTGGTTCCTCGCACCGAAGAACCTGCTGACCGCAGCCGACTTACTGAGCGGTTTCGCCCTGCTTCTCGTTCCCGGATCCGCGGTTGGTGTTTTCCTCTACCTCGTCGCGAAGGGTCTCGCGTCCCTTCATGTTTAAATGCTTTTCTCCGGAGTAAAGGTTTATGGCGGAAAGGGAAATGAGAGTTGTCGTAACCGCTCCGGAGTGGATGCGCGCGCCGAAAGATCCGAAATTCGAAGAGAAACTGAACTACCTTGCCTTGCCTGCCTTTACGCGCTCCGGGAGTTAGGCTTTGATAGCGGGAAGGAAATCGAAAGGACGGAATACGAGATAAAGTGCATGATCATCGGGGCCACGCTGGAGGAGCTGAAAGCCGAAAGGAAGAAGTGCAGGCGGGAACTTAAGTGGCTGAAAAGGTACCGATGGGACCTCGAGACCGTTATCGGATGGGAGAGGAAGAAGGAGGAGCTCGCGAGAGCCCTCGTTCCTCTGGAGTACGAACTCGCGGACGTTCTCGCGGAACTCGAGAAAAGGAGAGCGGCGGACTACCCGAAGCCCAGGACCGGGTACACGCACGAACTGAGAAGGACTCTTCTCAGAATCGGGGCGGCGAAAAATTCCAGGGAAGCCGAGGAGCTGGCGGCACTAGTACTCAGGAGGTACGGCCTCGAAGAAGCGATCCGAAAGACAACCGCCGGTTTCCCGGAGAACCTTCTCGAATTTCCTCCCAACGGCAGGGAGTTCGGGGAGGAGCTGAAAAGAACGGACTCCGAGATTGATGCCCTTGTGAACAGCATACGCTGCCTGAGGGAAATGGAAAAGTTCGTGAAGACGCGCGGTCCCGGGTTTATCAGATACCGGGTCGAGTACACCTAATCTAACCAGTCCTCGTTCTTTATCTTTTCCGGAAGGTATCTTTCCGAAATGAAGGTCAGACCTCTCGAGGACAGGGACTGAATTTCAACCTTGGCCTTGAACTTTTTCATCATGTTCAACTGCCTTTCCCACACCTTCTTTCCCTTGAACCACGGATAGTTCAGGAGCTCGTCTATCCTTTTTATGTCCCGGTCCTTGAGCCTGATGAAGTGCTTCTTCAGGTTGTACCTCTCTATATCGTCCGCCGTTATCCCCAGGAACTTCGCGTTCTTGACGCACAGTTTTTCGGAGAGGTGGGCCAGGTTTATGGACCCGTACTTCAGAACCGAGTAAATGTAATAACCCCAGGGGTCGAAGTCCACGAGAACCAGGATTGGAAGTCCGTGCTCCTTGTTCAGCCTCTGGAGAAGCCTTCTTATTCCGCGGGTGGTTTGCCCGAGCGAGCACATTATTATGCAGTTCAGCTTTTTCCACACCCGGTCCTCGTGAAGCCTTTCCCAGACGCTCTCCTTTTCCATGTAAATCACGTAGTCGGCATCCACCTTCTTGAACTCTATATTCTCCACGTTCGACGGTATGGACCAGCCCCCGCTTCCCAGGGCCGACCAGTCTATCACATCTCCCTGGTCCTTGATCACAACGTTCCCCACAACCGAGCCGCTTTTCTTCGCGTTGATGTGAAGCTCCTCCCTGAGCTTCCCGGTCATGAGCTCCAAGTCCTCTATGCACCTGTCGGTTTCGGACTGGTCGTCCACCAGGTCTATGTTGGTTCCGGGTATGGTTCTGACGAGCCGGTAGTACACATCCCTGAGGTGCGAGGTTTTTCCCATCTCTATGAGTTCCTTGGAGAGCGCGGCAACCGCAACGGTCTGAACGAACTTTCTTATGTGGGAGACATTGAAGAAGTACCTCTTGGCGATTTTCTTCTCGAGTACCAGGCACCTCTTGTTTTCATCGTACCTGATGGTCCCTAAGGACCTTATCGGAACCTCCATGGACGGGTTCTTCCCTTCCCTGATTTCATTCAGAATTTTCTTCCCCAGTTTTTCTATCTCCGCTTCCGCCTTCGTCACTTTCAACACCCCTGAGGTAGTTTTCAAGTCCGGACTTTATTTTATTTTTATCCTCACCGGTAATTAAAGAAAGGAACTCGGCAAGCTCCGGAATGTACTTCTCGAATAGACTCTTCCTCATTGCCTTTTCCATCAGCCTTTTCTTACCACGGATGTAGGCCCCTACCTTCCTGGCGCACTCCTGGACGGCCAGCTTTATTTCCTTTATTATCTCCGGGTAGTTGGCTATCGCTTCCTTGGACTCCGAGGTGTACGGGATCCAGACCGACGCCATGTGCACGGCTATAACCAGCGGGCCGGTCGGCATTCCGGACTGCTGGCTTATTCCGTAGGAACTCCAGTTGATCTTCTGAATCGCCTTGGTCATGGCGCAGGCCGACGCCTGGTAGAGCAGCGGAACCTTGTTGGCGAACCGCATGATCACGGCTTCCTCCGTCTTTATGTCTCCACCGTATCCCATGGCGCACTCGATCTGGAACGGGTTTCCGCGGTAGACCGAGGGCGGCCTGGAAACCGCGACCACGAACTCCGGTCCGAATTCCTTTTTTATTCCCTTGATCAGCAGGTCCTCGCCTATGGGCGATAAGCAGTTAAGCGGAGGCTTCATCAGCTTGACCTTCTGCATGCTTTTCCACAGTCTGGTCAGCTGGTCGTGGTCTAGTTCCTGCGGCTTCGAGGACGGTTTTATTCCGGCCAGCCTGCATATCTCCTCGGCTGCACCCTTCCCGACCCTGCAGAACTCCCCGGTGAGGAAGCTGGAAACCGACCTGGCGGAGGTGAACCTCGCCATTCTTTCCAAAACCCCGAGTTCGACCCCGTAGGGATGCGGCTTTATGGGCTTCGGTCTCACCGGCAGTTGGTCGGCCGTTCTTTCGAAAACGAACTCCTTTCCGTCCGGGGCCCGGTACTTCAACCTGGCGTGGGGATTCACGACTGCGGTTTCCTTTACGTACTCGTCAACGGACTGCCTCCTCCTCACGTACTTTCCCAGGAGTTCCAGTTCTATCCGGATGCCGTGCTCCCTAACGAACCTGTCTGTTTCCTCTTCCTTTACTATCACCGGCTCGTTCTTCCCGGTGTCTATCCTGAGGTGGAAGAGCCTTACTGGTCTGTCCGGGGAGGTTCTCGAGTATATCACCGCCGGCTTTCCGGTGGTCAGTTGGGCGTAAAGAACAGCAGCGGATATCCCTATTCCCTGCTGGCCCCTGCTCTGCTTCCCTACCCCGAACTTGCTGCCGTAGAGAAGTTTCCCGAAAATCTTCGGGATCTGCTCCTTCACTATGCCGGGTCCGTTGTCCTGAACCACCACCCTGAACCTGTCCTCTCCGAGGTCCTTTATCGAGACAAGGATGTCCGGAAGTATTCCGGCCTCCTCGCAGGCGTCGAGGCTGTTGTCCACGGCTTCCTTGACCACGGTGAGAAGGGCCTTGGTGGGATTGTCGAAACCCAGAAGGTGTCTGTTCTTTTCGAAAAACTCGGCTACGGAGATTTCCCTCTGTTTTTTAGCCAGCTCTTCGGCCACCCTTCTGGTCATGCGGATTACGAATGGTTTCCGTTTTTTATATACTTTTCCCGTGCTTTCTGAGAAAGGAGTACACCCTTCCGTGCGGCGATCCGGAAATCAGCATCTCGACCGCCCTTTTCGCGACCCTGACCCCTTCGTACGGACCTATTATGGAAACGGTCTTTCCGTAGACGGACAGTTTGCAGCCGGTGTGGAACTCTATAATTCTTCTGGTCTTCCCCCTCGTTCCTATCAGCCTGGATCTTATTCTGACCAGCGAATCGTTCTTCGCCGGTATCTTCAGAATTTCCAGAGCGTTCCGCTCCTCGGTCAGGAGGAGTGCGGTCTCCGGCGGAAACCCCCTTCCTATGGCCCTGATAACGAGTTCGGCCAGGTACTCGCCGAGACCCTCGCCTTCCACGAAAACCTCGTTGTCCTTGAGGGATATCCTGACTCCGGTTTCCCTCTCTATGAGCTTCGCCGCCTTTCTCAAGACCCCGACGCGATCCTCCGGTATCAGCACGCTTTTCACGAAACCACCGATGAGTAAACCTCTTCCCAGTCCTTTCCGAAGTACGAGCACACGTTTTTGATGTCCCTTTCGAGAAATATGCCGGCGTTCGGGTGCGTTGTGAGAACGCCCTGGGAAAAGTCTATGAAGTAGGGCTCGCCCCGGTGTACCAGGATGTTGTACGCTGACAGGTCTCCGTGGACCAGACCGCCCCGGTAAAGTTTGCGGATAAACTCCACCACGGTCTCGAACATTTTTTCCGGGTCCTCCGGTTCGGTATCGCACAGCCTCGGAGCAGGTTCGGAATCCGTTCCCAGGAACTCCATTACGAGGACGTTGTTCATCTGGGCTATCGGCTTCGGACAGGCCACCCCGCACCTCTCGGCGAGTTTCATATTTTTGAACTCCTTCCTGCACCAGGCGAAGATCACGGCCCTCCTGCTTTTTTTGATCCGCCTGAACCTTTCGTCACCGATTATGTACGGGTGGATCCTTCTGAACTTCGCCGCGGTGACAGCATGAACCTTTATCGCCACCTTTTCCCCGTCGCGTTCGCCGAGAAGGACCGAGGATTCCTTTCCCTGCTTCAGAAATCCGTAGAGGAGGTCGAAAACCCCTTTATTCGAAAGCCTGTAAAGGGTCAGCAGGGTCGAATCGTCGAGAACACCGGAGAAGACCTTTCTCCCTTCGGAGTCCTTTATGTCCCACGCCATAGTATCTATATCTCTATGTTTTTTAGGTACCCGTTCCTCTTCAGCCAGGACGCCTGGGTCGGGGTGTACCTCCAGACGACGTCCGCCCTTTCCTTGGGCTGAACCTTCCAGGGCTGGATCAGGACGAGGTCCCCGACCCTTATCCATATTCTTTTTTTCATCCTTCCGGGTATACGGCAGAGCCTGGTAAGGCCGTCGTCCGATTCGACCCTTATCTTTCTGGCCCCGAGCATTTCCACTACCACGCCGAAAATCTCACCCTCCTTCGGAAGCCTGATTCTCGAAATCTCTTCCTGCTCATTGATTTCGGCCATAATTTCAATTTCGCGGAAGTAATTTAAATATTACCGTGGCCGGGTTCGGATCGCGTTAAAGGTTTAAATACCGCGGACGAAAAAAGAAACATGAGCCTTAAGGACAGACTGGTGAAAGTCAGGGAAGGTCTTTACGAGCTTCCGAAGTCCGGGTGCATGAAGGTTCCTGCCTGGCTCTTCCTTTCCGAGCGCCTTCTGCGTGCGGTCGAGGAGGGCGCGGTCAGGCAGATAGCCAACGTAGCGTGCCTGCCGGGAATCCACAAGAGGTCCGTTGCCCTGCCGGACATGCACTTCGGATACGGATTTCCGATAGGCGGGGTGGCGGCTCTGGACTTCGAGGAAGGCGGACTATCCCCCGGAGGCATAGGATTCGACATCAACTGCGGTGTCAGGCTTCTGCGGTCGGACCTGACCGAATCCGTCGTGAGAGAGCGGTTGGGCGAACTCGTGGAAGAGATTTTCAGGAACGTCCCGTCCGGGGTCGGCAGTTCCGGGAAGATCAGACTCGGACCGAGGGAGCTTCCCGAGGTCCTGGAAAAGGGTGCTGAGTGGGCGGTCGACCACGGTTACGGCTCGCGAAAGGACCTGGAAAGGACAGAAGAGCGGGGCAGGATGAAGGGCGCCGATGCTTCCGCGGTTTCCAGGAAGGCCGTTGAGCGGGGGGCTTCCCAGCTCGGAAGTCTCGGGGCCGGAAACCACTTTCTCGAGGTCCAGCGGGTCGAGAGGATCTTTCTTCCGGAGATCGCCGAGAAGTTCGGGATAATCGAAGAAGGTCAGGTGTGCTTCATGATCCATACCGGTTCCCGGGGTCTCGGACACCAGATCTGCGGGGACTACCTTATCAGACTGGAACGGGCTTTCAGGAAGGAACTTTCCGAGCTTCCGGACAGGCAGCTCGTCTACGCTCCGGCCGGAACCGAGGAGTGCCGGAACTACTTCTCCGCCATGGCGTGCGCTGCGAACTTCGCCTGGTGCAACAGGCAGATGATAACCCACTGGGTCAGGGAGTCGGTTTCCCGGATTTTCGGCGAAGCCGGGATAGACGTGGTTTACGACGTGGCTCACAACATAGGAAAGGTCGAAGTCCATAAAATAGACGGGGAAAGGAGAAAGGTTTTCGTTCACAGAAAGGGCGCCACCAGGTGCTTCCCGCCGGGTTCTGAAATCCCGGAAGAGTACTCGAGCGTGGGTCAGCCGGTTCTGGTTCCCGGAAGCATGGGCACAGCGTCTTACGTTCTGGTCGGTTCGCCTAAGGCCGAGGAGACTTTTTACTCCGTCTGTCACGGAGCCGGAAGAGTCCTTTCTAGACAGTCCGCGTTGAGAAGGTTCCGTGGTGAGAAGATAAAGTCATCCCTCGGTTCCCGCGGGATTCTCGTGCGCTCTGCTTCCTGGAAGGTCCTCGCCGAAGAGGCCCCGGACGTTTACAAGGACATCGACGAGGTCGTGAGGGTCTGCGAGGTTGCCGGGATTTCCAGGACCGTTGCCAAGCTGAGGCCGATAGGGGTGATCAAGGGGTGAAAAGAAAGATCGTTGAGATAGACGAGGAGAAGTGCGACGGGTGCGGGCTGTGCATTCCCTCCTGCCCGGAAGGGGCGATAAGGATAATCGACGGCAAGGCGAGGCTGGTCTCGGATTCGTACTGCGACGGTCTCGGGGCATGCCTCGGAACATGTCCGAAGGGGGCGATAAGGATAGTGGAGAGGGAGGCCGAACCCTACGACGAGAGGGCGGTTATTTCTAATATAGTGCGGCAGGGTCCGGAAGCCGTGAAGGCCCACCTGGAGCACCTGAAGGAGCACGGGGAAACCGAGTACCTCAGGGAGGCCCTGGAAGAACTGAGGAAACTCGGGCACGTTCCGTGCTCGGTGAGGACCGGCTCATGGCCGCTGAAACTCGAGCTGGTTCCGGCGGACCGGAGGTTCGGGGAGGAGCTGGTAGTTGCCGCGGACTGCACCGGTTTCGTCCGGAAGGAAAAAATCCCGGAACCTTTCGTGATCTGCTGCCCGAAACTCGGGGACAGGGAGCTTTACTCCGAAAAGCTTTCCGGGTTTGCCGGAACCGGCGTCAGAAAGGTGCGGGTCATCCACATGGAGGTCCCCTGCTGCAGGGCGCTGGTGGACCTCGTGAGATCGGCTATGCCCGGGGTTGAGATCGAGACCGAAGAGGTTAAGGTGCCTCAGCCCTGAAGCATTCTCCTGAAACCCTCGCCCAGAATATATCCCGCCATGCCGAAGGCGGCCGACCTGGCAAGACCTTTAAGTCCGTCGGCGAGTCCGAGAGAGGCTATCCCGGCGCCGAGCTCGTACCTGGGCTCGCCAATGAGCGTTGAGGTGAACATTACCAGAAATGAAGTTAAGGCCGCGGAATTCGCCAGCGGTTCGATTATGTACTCGCGGAAAGTAATCCTTTCCACGGTCCCACCTCATATCACGGTCGGAAGCACGGTGTAAATTTCTTCCAAAAAGGATAAATACTCTCCCGTTCCGTTGCGGATGTCCCGCCTTTTCCCTATCCAGTGCGGAAGCCTGTTAGGAATCCTCCGGATCTCCTTCATGTACTCCCTTTTGGTCACGTACCTTTCCGAGACCTTCGGCAGGCCCCTGTAGCAGGCGGCCGCCGCCTCCAGGATTTCCTCCCCGACCCTTTGCGGGTTCGCTTTTAAGTAAAGGCCGAAGCCCGTTCTGACCCTTTTTTCTGTGATGGCCTGGGGAGACAGCATGGTTGCCAGCAGGGTCTCGCGTGTCGCGACTTCCAGACCTTCCTTTCTTTCCGGTTCAACGGAGTATCCGCAGATGTCCGGAAACATATCGACCGGTACGGCCCCGGACCTCCGCTCAACGGTGTAGGGAAGGTACTTGACCGAGGCATCCTTCGAGTGACCCATCACGACCCTCGACTTCCACACCAGTTCCTCTCCGGTCACCGGCGAACCGACCTGAATGTCGATGTCGGCTGCCGGTTCCGGCCAGGAGCATTCCTGGATGTCCGCAGCCAGACTGCCTACGAGCGTACCGTCAGGCAGTTCGACCAAAGAGAGCAGCTTCCTGTTCGATTTCAGCATTTTAAAAAAATCCCGCTAAAAGGTTTTATCCTTAACCGAAAGATTTAATTGGTCCGTGGGAGAATTTAAATCATGAGATTCGCGGTTGCCTTTCTCCTGCTCCTCCTCGTTCCGGTTCCCGGTCTCGCCTGGTGGAACGAGTCCTGGAGGTACAGGGTCGAGGTCAACCTCACGGGCCAGTTTCCGGACGAGTATATCGTTGGAATAAACCTTACCAGAAATTCCCACATCTCCCCGGACTTCAGGGACGTACGCTTCGTTTACGCGGATTCCGAGCTCAGGTTCTGGAAGGCCGCCTACACCGACACCTGGGCCTACTTCTACGTGAAGATCCCGAACTCCGGCGTCAGGAAGATCTACATTTACTACGGGAATCCGGATGCCGCGGACGCCTCGGACCCGCTTTCCACTTTCAGGTACACCGTTCCGAGGACCGTGGCCATGGTGGTTTCCGAGAGACTGGCCTCCACCGGGGTAAGGGTCATGAGCCTGGTGGACAACAACACGGTTTGCGTCGGTTCGAGCTGCGCAGTTCTCAACGCGTTCCAGACGAGAACCTTTTCCGGGCTGACCCAGGGAACCGAGATTAAGGTAACCGGGCCGGCCCAGGTCGACGGTTTCAACGATTCCGCCGTTGACGCGGTATCCCCGATGTCCTCGGCCGGGACCGAGTTCGCCTACAGGGTCGCGAGGGGGACGAACCGCTGGAGTATATGCTCGCCCTTCGGCCAGGCTTCTGTCAGGATTTACGACTCCTCGACCGTGATATACTCTGCCTCGATCTCCGGGTGCACCGCGGTGACCGCGGACGTGACCGACGGGAATTCGGTCGTCATAGTCTCGGACCTTCCGATCCTGGTTCAGCACGTTTCCACCGAGAGATACGACTCGCGGATCTTCTACCCGGTTTCCACCCACCTGGTTGGAATCGGCTCGACCAACTTCGAGATTTCCACCGGGACATCCGGCGGAAGGGTAGGCTGGATCAGAAGCGACGGCGCGTCCTCCGTCTTCTCTTTCAAACCCTTTTCCAACACCATCGAGGGCAGGCTCGGGAGCTTCGGCTCCGGACCGGCCTACCTCGTTGTTTCCTCGGTTCCGGTTGGGGCCGACCAGCTGGCCGACAGTGACGGGGTTGAGACCACCACCTTCCTTCCGATAACCGAGCTCGGGACCCTTTTCGGTGCTGGGAACCCGGCGGGGTACATCGCTGTGGCGGCCCCGTATCCTTCGACCACCTGCCGGCTTTACACCGCTGCCGGAGAGATCGCGTTCCAGACCGGAGGGACCTCGGAGATAAACAAACTGTGCTTCGGATGCGGTTCGACCACCACCTACATTTCGGAACCCTGGATCCTTTCCTGCGATAAACCGGTTTTCGCATACTACGAGAACGACGCTTTCGACACCGACGAGACCAACCTGCTTTCCTTCCCGCAGTTCAGGCAGTTCGTTTACCCCGAGCCGGTTCTCAGCTTCGGTCCCGAGGAACCGCTTTCCCCGGTCGTTGTGGTCAGGGAGCAGCCTTCGGGGACCAGCCCCGGAAAGGAGGTTACCGTGAGGTTCGTTCTCTACAACTCCGGTCCGAGGAACGCAACCGGGATATTTCTCTCCGATTTCTACGGATCCTGGATACCTTCAGGGGTGTGCTGCGGCGGGATCGACAACGGAACCCACGTTACCTGGAACATAGGGACGATGGCCCCGGAGGAGACCAGAACCGTTTGGTACAGCCTGACGCCGCGCTCAGCCGGACCATCGACGTTTTCCTTCACCTATAACGGGACTGATGGTGTCCGGTCCTGGAGCCTGACCGAAAGTTCCGCGGCTTCCGCCTCTTCCGGAGCGTTTTTCGACACCGAAATCGACCTGGACGCAACTACGCCGGAAATCGAGAGAACGGTTCCTGTGGGGGTCCCCAGAATCGGTAGGATCACCGTTAAGAACGTGGGGGACTCCGAGGTCAACTCCACCCATCCCCTGACCTACAGGTGGGTATTCCGGAGCGACCTCTGGGTAGTCAGACCAGATGAGAACTCACCTTGCGTTACGATTTCCATCAACTCCTCCTACTCCGCCCTTCAGTGCCAGATAAATTCCCTCCCGCCCGGTGCCGAGTTTTCTGCCCGGTTCTCCATAGAAGCCAGGACCAGGGGCTACGAGGTTACGGGTTCCGAATCCTCCTGGGACCCGCCGCTCATAGTTAAAACCATCCTCAGACTCCTGGGGATCCTATGATACCGTTCGTTCTGGCCGCGGTTCTCCTTATCAACACCACCGAGCCGATCCTGGTCTCTTCGGTCGAGAAGCCGGTTGTTTACACGGCCGAGGAAATCTTCATCGTTTCGGTTGAGGCAGCCGGGATCCCGGCGTTCGAACCGCACTTTATCGTATCCTCCGTCGGCTGCAGGGACGGGTCGCCGCCCGCGGTTTCCGGGTCGTTTTTCCCGAATCCTGCCGACCCCGGATCGGCCGTTTCGATACGGGTCGCCGCTTCGGACCCCTGCGGCATAAGATCTTTAAGAGTTCTGATCACCGGACCGTACTCCACGTCGCTCAACGCTTCCGGCGGAACGGCCGTGTTCGAACCGCCCTATCCCGGAAATTACTCGGTTTTCGCGGAAGCCGTTGACGATTCGGACTTCAGAAACACCACCCGCGTCTTTCTCGGAAACCTGACCGTTAGGAATAAGTGCCACAGGCTGTGGGAAACCTTCTCCGGATTCGGCAGACCCCTGAAAGAGGAGGCCGTTTCCCTGTTTTTCAACAGCTCCATGGATCCGGACTGCGTGTGCTCGAAGGCGGCCCTGGGCCTCACGGGATTCGATTACTACCTCTCGATCTCCTCGACTGACGGTTCGATCTTTCTGGAGAAGAAGTGTCCGTCGAAACCGGTGCCCGGAAGCCCCACCGTCGTAAGGGAGAGGTACTCGGTGTTCCGCGGAAAGGTCGTTAAAGTAACCCTGGCCGTGTTCACGAGATGATCTCCGCTGCCGTCCCGGATTTTTCTATAATCCCGGCCGCTGGTGGAGAAAGGGTCATGGCAGCGAACACCACGGCAAGTGCCAGGAGGAAGAGACCCACCGATATCAGGATATCCAGACCCATCTGCGCCTTCACACCACCACCCTCCGGGAAACCTCTATTCCGGTCCGGTTTTCCCTCGCCACCAGGATGTAGGTTCCGGGTTCCGGGTCCCAGGGTTCGGATATAAACGGGCCTGAAACCGTCTTCGGAAAACCCGGATAGGAAGAGCCGTTCGGGAGCAGGACGTCGATCTCGGCCCCGGAGAGAAACTCACCGGCCAGGATGGTTCTGTTCTCGAAGAGAATCTGTGTCACGAATGTGAAGTTTCCGGGGTTCGTGAGGCTCAGGTTTCCGGGACGAACGACCGTTTCGGAGGCGTTACCCTTCCACCTGCAGAAAACCGGGTGGTCCACCACTTCCACGTAGTTCGGGTAAACAGCAATCGTGTGGCCGACCGAAAGGTAGATTCTCGTTCCGGGGAGCGAGGCCGAGAGCGCGGAAGCCAGCAGCTCGCAGTCCCTTTCCGCGGACTTCAGTTCGATCTCCCGCTCGAAGTTTTTCGGAGCCACGGCAAGGGCGGCAACCGAGATGGCCGCTATGATCGAGATCGCGGTCAGAAACTCAACGGAAGTCTGTCCCCGCATAATAATATAAAAGCGGGCGATATATTTAATATATGGTTCGGGTCGCCGACGTCATGACCAGGGAGGTTGTCACGCTTTCTCCGGATGACAGTTTGAAGGCGGCGGTGGAGAAGCTGAGTTCCCGGGGAATCTCCGGGGCCCCTGTGGTCGAAAACGGAAAGGTGGTCGGAATCCTTTCGCTTTCCGACATCCTGTCGTTTCTCGGAAGAAGGCATCTGATGGACCTCGAGCCCGAGGACCTCGAAAAACTGAGGTCTGCGCGGGTTAGGGAGGTGATGAAAAAGAAGGTGATCACAGTTGGTGACAGGGACCCCGTTTCCGAAGCGGTCCGCCTGATGACCAGGCACGGGGTGAACAGACTCCCGGTGGTTTCCGGAGGCAAACTCGTCGGAATAATCGCCAGGGCCGATATCGTGAGATACCTTTCCGCGGTTTCGGCCAAGAGGAAGGCCGGGGTCAGCACGGGCATAGACAGGCTCCTGGACCTCGTTCGGAAATCCGGTTCGGTCACCCTCGACGAGGCTGCAAGAAAGCTTTCCGTTCCTTTGGAGACCCTGGAAAAGTGGGCCTCGATTCTGGACGAGCACGGTCTTGTGGAGTTCCACGCCCCCCCTTTCGGTAAACCCGAACTCAGGAAGGTGGAACCGTGAAGAGTGTGAAGTACTCATTCGACGCGGACGGTGTGCCGGTTGAGGTCGAGGTGAAACCCGGGGAGAGACTTTACTCGGTTAAGGTTCCGGAGCCCGGGGAGGCCACCAGGGCGCTGCTGGACGCTTTGAAGGACAGGCTGGCTTCGGAAATCCAGGTGGACCCTTCTGAGATAGTGGATCCGAGAAGCGCGGAGAGAATCAGGTCCAGGTTCAGGGAAAAGGCCGAGGAACTCGTGTCGGAGTACGTTCCGGGTCTGGACGAGGATGAAAAGAGAATTCTCGTGGGATTCCTGATTCACGGAACCGTAGGACTCGGAAAGCTGGAAATCTTTCTGAAGGACGATTACCTGGAGGAGATCGCGGTTAACTCATCGGCCGAGAACGTCTACGTCTTTCACAGGGAGTTCGGTTGGCTCAGGACGAACGTGAAGTTCGAGTCGGAGTCCGAGATCTACAACTGCGCTTCCTTCATAGGAAGGCGGGTCGGAAGGAGGATCACGGTTCTCAATCCGATCATGGATGCCCAGTTCGTTACGGGAGACCGGGTGAACGCGACGCTTTTCCCGATTTCCACAAAAGGAAACACCATAACCGTCAGGAAGTTCGCGAGAAAGCCGTGGACGGTCACGGAATTCGTGGAGAACGGGACCCTCACTCCGGAGGCCGCTTCGTTTCTCTGGCAGGCCATTCAGTACGAGATGAACCTCGTTTTCTCCGGAGGGACGGCTACCGGAAAAACCTCGCTCCTTAACGTTTTCGCCGCCTTCATTCCGCCCTTCCACCGGGTTGTGTCCATAGAGGACACCAGGGAGATAAATCTCCCCGGCACGCTCCACTGGGTGCCGCTCACGACAAGGGAACCTAACCCCGAGGGAAAGGGCGGGGTGACCATGATGGAACTCATGACGAACTCCCTGAGGATGCGCCCGGACAGGATAATAGTCGGTGAGATAAGGAGACCCGAAGAGGCCGAGGTCCTCTTCGAGGCCATGCACACCGGTCACAGCGTTTACTCAACGGTTCACGCCGACACCGCTTCCCAGGTTCTCCGGAGGCTTTCTAACCCTCCGATTTCGATTCCGGAGATCCTGCTGGAATCCCTGCACCTGATCGCTGTCATGCACAGGGACAGGAGGACCAACACCAGGCGTCTCTTCGAGGTCGCCGAGGTTCTTCCCGGATCCGAGAGGTCCGGTCCCGGGCTGAACACCCTGTTCAGGTGGAGCGCTTCGCGGAAGGCCCTCGTGCCTTCCTCCGGACCGGTCAGGTTCAGGGACGAGCTTTCCCTTCATGCCGGTATGGACGAGAAGGAGGCCGAGAAGGACAGGGCGGAAAAGATTCTGATCCTCAAGGCCATGGTGAAGGAAGGGATAAAAACGGTCGAGGCGGTCGGAAGGATAATGGCCGAGTACTACGCCTCACCTGAGGCCGTCATCTCCGCCGCGAGAAAAAAGAAGCTGAAGGTGCTCGCCCGTGATTGAAGCTTTCGGAAGGCCGGTTCTCGCACTCTACCCGTCCCTGAGGACCGATATGAAGGCCGCCGGATTTCGCGAAAAGCCGGAAAGGTTCGCCGGAAAGGCCTTTCTGCGGGCGCTCGCGATCTCACTCGCGGTATCGCTTCCCTTTCCCTTTCCGCTTCCGGTCGTTCTGTTTTCCCTGATCTTTCCGTTCCTCTTAGCTTCCGGTCTCCTCCGACCAAAACTCGTTCTCACCCGCAAGGTGAGGGATGTGGAGAAGAACCTGCCTTTCGCCATGAGACACATTCTCGTTCAGCTGAGGTCCGGCGTCCCGCTTTTCGACAGCTTCGTTTCGGTTTCCAAATCGGACTACGGTGCGGTTTCCGAGGAGTTCTCCAGGGTTGTCAGGGAGGCCGGGTCCGGGAAACCCCTTCCCTCGGCTCTGGACTCCATGGCTGCGAGAAATCCGTCGCCGTACCTAAGGAGGATTCTCTGGCAGTTTTCGAACGCCGTCCGCTCCGGTTCGGACGTGGCCGCGGTTCTCTCCGAGATAGTGAGAAACCTTTCCGAGGATCAGCGACTCTCGGTGCGGAGGTACGGGTCCGCCCTGAACCCGATGGCAATGGTTTACCTTCTGTTTTCGGTCGTTCTTCCGTCCCTGGGAATATCGTTTCTCGTCATACTTTCCATGTTTTCCGGAGTTTCGCCGGGCGGCGCGTTTTACCTCGTTTTGATCTCGGTCGCGATCTTCCAGGTGTTTTTCGTAAGCCTGATTCGGATAAGAAGGCCTGTGACGGGATTGGAATGAGGGAGGTTGTCCTGTCTGCTGGAGTTTCGGCGGTCCTTTCGGCAGTCGTGTTTTTCCTTTTCGGGCCGCTTCCCGCCGCCGCGGTTTTTCCTGTCCTCCCCGCGCTTGTTTTCGGCTTCGGGTTGCTTTCCGCCGAAAGAAAAAGGCGGTTCATCGAAAGCGTCCTGCCGGATGCCCTGAACATAGCGGCCTCGAACATGAGGTCTGGGATGACCCCGGAGAGGGCCCTCCTGGCCGCGGCCCGCCCGGAGTTCGGGGAACTCTCGGAGTACATAAGGACCGCTGCCAAAAAGGCCATGGCCGGAAAACCGTTGGAAAAGGCCCTGGGTGAAATCCCGTCGGACAGCAGGATCCTCAGAAGGGCTATGGACCTCATTTCCGAGGGAGCGAGGTACGGCGGTGACCTGGCGTCGGTTCTGGACGAGGTGGCTTCGGAAATCCGTGACCTTCAGACGGTCAGAAAGGAGGTCAGGGCCGTGGTCTCCATGTACTCGGCTTTTATACTCATGGCCGTTGCCGCCGCCAGCCCGCTACTTTTCGGGGTAACCACGGTTCTGACCGGAATAATGGCCGGAATATCCCAGTCCGCGGTCTCTCCGGAAACAGTTTTCACGGTGTCTTTGCTTGCTGTCGTCCTGAACTCGGTTTTCGGCTCCTTCGTTCTCGGAATAATCACGAAAGGTAAGGAGGTTTACGGATTCAGGTACCTGGTTTTCCTGGTTCCGGTATCATGCGCTGTTTTCTTTGGCGTGAGGTACGCCCTCGGCTCTGCGATTGGAGTACCGCTTTGAAATCACGGCCACGCCGATCCCGGAGACCATTATCGTTGTAAGGATCACCACGAACACTATGTCCGAGAAGATCCTCGCCTCTTCTATTCCGGAAAGCAGGGGAATCTGGGCCAGAACGGCCGCGGCCAGACCCCTCGGAACCATGACTTCCATTATCCTTCTTTCGAACCGGGTTATTCCCATCCGGAAGGTGGAGATCCGCACCGCAGCGAACCTTGTGGCCAGAAGGACCGAGGAGATCAGCACGCTCACTATAAGGTACTCCGGGTTCTCCATCCTGAATATCAGGCCGAGGTAAACGAAGAAGAAGGTCTTTATGAAAAAGGAAATCTCCCTGTGAAGCGTTCTGATTCTTCTGTTGACTCCGCCCTCCTCCTTTATCATCAGGGTTTTGAAAAAGAACTTCGCGTTTCCGAGGACGAGGCCGAACATCAGAACCGAGATTGCTCCGGAGCCGTTCGCGTTCTCGACGAAAACGTACAGCAGGAACAGAACGCCTAAGGTCAGGATGTACTCGAAGGGGTTTCCCCTCAGCCTCTTTGAAACCGAGAGCCAGGCCACCCCGGAGACGAGCCCTATCACTATTCCTATGGAAAAGGTTCCGAGAAGCGCGTTGCTTATTTCGGAGAAGGTGGCCGTGGTTTCCATGGTGACCAGCTGAACCAGGGTGATTGCAACGACTATGCAGAGGACGTCGGACCACACGGATTCCAGGTCCAGAACGGTTCTCACGTCCCTGCCCACACCGGTTCCGTGGACCATGGATATGACTATCGGCGAGCTTATACCGCCGACTATCGCACCGAGGAGCATTCCCAGGATCGGATTCATTCCGAGAAAGGCGTAGGTTATGGCCGAGACCGAAATCATGGAGAATAGAAGGTTCAGAACGGTGAGGAGAAAGCTTCTCGGAGAGTCCTTTATCACGGTGTATATGTTCATGTTTAGCCCGGCCTCAAAGAGAATTATTATTATCGCGAGGTCCGATAGCAGGGACGAGGTTTCCTCGAACATCCCGACGTCCACGAGCCCCAGGTAGCTTATTACCAGGCCGAGAACCAGGAGAACGAGGACGTCCGGGACCTTGGTTTTTCTGAACAGGTAGACCGCGAAGAACCCGACGATTATTATGAATCCGAAGAACGTTAAAACCGGGTGGGATTCGATCATAAAAATTATTTTTTCCTTCTACTTAAAATATCAGTAGGCTTTGGCCAGGTAAACCTTGACACCGGCGGGTTTACCGCAGATTATACAGTTTCCTTCGGCTCTTTCCTCGCCCTCCACGGTTCCCCTTACCTTGAGCGCGGTTCTTTCCTGAAGTTCCCTGGCGCAGGCTTCCCCCTCGCTTCCGACGCTGCAGAACGGGGCCTTGAAAAATCCGCCGGTCTCCGCGATTCTTTCCAGGGTTTCGAAATCGCCGACCTCCCTTACGGAGTGGTACCTTTCGCTCCTTTCCCGGATCAGGGAGTCGTTCTCCCCGAGCTTCTCTATTACGGACTTCGTGAGATCATCGAAGGTCGTGACCGATTTTTTCCTGTCGACCCTTCTGACGAGGGTCGCGGTTCTCTGCTCGGCTTCCCTGGGACCGATCTCTATTCTCAAGGGAACGCCCATCATTTCCCAGTGGTTGAACTTGTACCCAGGCGTTTTCTCTTCGGAGTCGTCGAGGAATACCCGGATCCCAGCTTCTTCCAGTCTTTTCTTCACCTCCCTCGAGTATTCCAGGACCTCGGTTTCGCGTCCTGAAAAGTATATCGGAACTATCACGCACTGGTACGGGGCCACACAGGACGGAAGGACGAGGCCGGTATCGTCGCCGTGAATTCCGACCACCGCGGCCGCGAGCCTGCCGACACCAGGGCCGAAGCAGGTTAGCCAGGCGTACCTCTCGGTGCCGTCCTCTTCCCTGAACTTCACGTCGAAGGCCCTGCTGAACTTCTGGCCCAGGTCGTGGGTCGTGCCTATCTGGGAGACCTTTCCGTCGGGCATGACGCACTCCGCGGCGTAGGTGTCTTCGGCTCCGGGGAACTTGTCCCACTCCGGCCTTTTAAGAACGAGGAAGGGCACGGAGAGTCTGGAGCAGACCTTCTTCATGATCTCCATGTCCGACCTTATCTGTTCGAGTGCTTCTTCCCTGGTTCTGAACGCGCAGTGGGTTTCGAAAAACGGGAATTCCCTTCCCCTGAGGTAGGGTCTGGTCTGGGACTCGTACCTGAAGACCGTTATCCTGCTCTGGTACCTTTTGAACGGAAGGTCCCTCCAGCTCCTGATCCAGAGTGAGTACATCGAGTAAAACGCTGTCTCCGACGTAGGTCTCAGGACAAAGGGTTCGGCGAGGTCTTCGTTCCCTGCCCTCGTGACCCAGAAAACCTCCGGGGTGAACCCCTCAACGTGCTCCTTTTCCCTTTCCATGAACCTGGAGGGAATCGCGGACGGAAACAGAACTGGTTCGTGGCCGGTTTTTTCGAGCTCCTCCTCGAACATTTCGTATATCCTTCTCAGAATTTTTACCCCCCACTCACGGTGAACCGGGAAGCCGCGAAGCCCGTACCGGATGTCGATCAGTTTGGTCTTGAAAACCACCTGGGAAAACCATTCGCTGAAGTTTTCCTTTTTTACGGTTATTCCTTCCTCGGGTTTTTCACTCAAGTTCAACCCACCCCGTTTCGAATAGTCTGGAAAATTTTATATAAACCTTTCCCTTTTCCTCCCTGAGTTCGGCTGTGCCGTCGGTGAGGTGCTCCAGGGTGGAGACCACCTGCGGTTCGTGCATGTCCTTCTGAAGCGTGAGCAGAAGGGTCGTAAAGGAGGCCCTCGCCCGGTTGGCAATTACCTGAACGAACCGGAATATCGTGTTCGGATTCGTGTAGAGTAGCAGGGTAGACACCGAGTCGAAAACCATTCTCATCGGTTTCCCGGGCTTGAAAACGGATTCCCTCGCCCTTTCTATGGCTACCGACAGTTCGTTGAGCGCCGCCGGGCCCGGAACCTGGAAAACGTCCCTTTCCCTCCGGTCCGGGACCGACCACGAGACGCAGTCGACTATGGCCACTTCCGGAGCCTCACCGAGACGCTCCCTTATCTCGGACGGAAGCCTGTCCGTGGTCACGAAGATCCCGGGCTCACCTTTCTTCGAACCGGTTTTGAGGAACCTGGAGAGCAGCTCGAGTTTCGCCGGAATTTGCGGCGAGATAACGAGTATTATGGACCTTTCCGGGATCTCCACCTTTCGATCCAGGTTTCGGTACCCGAGTTTCATAAAAGATTTTTCGAACTTTTTTTATTTAAACTTCCTTACTAATAATAGTGAAATACCTGGAGGAGTTCATAAAGGCCGCGGTCGAGGGCGGGAAGGAGGCCGCGCTTAAGTACGTTAAAGAACTTCCGTACGATGAGGTCGTTTCCGCCTTAAGGCATTACGGTGCGGAGCCCCCGGAGGACTGGGACTGGGCTGCGGACAGACTCTTCTACGTTCTCAGGCGGAAGGCGATAGAGAGAGACAGAACCCTTGTTAACAGGCTTATTTAAAGGATCTTCTCGAGAAGGTCCGGGACCTGGGAAATGCTCTCGACGTTGTAGTCCCCGTTTACCTCGTTTCCGATCACTATCACCGGACCGGTCACGTAGTTCGCGAGGGGAAGGTCGTTCTTCCCGTCGATCACCGCGAGCACACCCGGACCGTAGGAGCGCGCTATCTCGTCTTTTCCCATCCTTTCCAGGAGGACGTAGTTTTTCCCGGTCCACCGGATTCTGCAGGTGGATACGATTTCGCATCCCAGAATCTTTCTGAACTCCGAGTTTACGTTTTCCAGATCCAGGAGGGGGTTGTCCGTGATCACCACGGGTTCGAGATCCTTTCTCCTTATGACCTTCAGGGTCTCGAGGGCCCCGGGAAGCGGTGTCGGATCCAGGTAGCGTATAACTTTTTCCGGATCGATGTCGAGCTTTTCGAGGCAGGTGCGGATATTTTCCCTGGCGTAGTTTTCGGGGACGCCGTACCTTTCCAGGAGCGGGGCGGCCTCGTTTGTCAGGACTCCGGTGAGGTCCAAGAATGCGAACAACCGACCACCGGTCAGTACTCCCTTTCGACGAGAAAGTCGACAAAGGCCTTGAGTTTTTTCTTGGCTTCGGACTCGGGCAGGAGTTCGTCTATCTCGGCCCAGGTCTCGGTTATGAGCTTTTTCGCGAAGTTCTTGGCGTACTCCACGGCTCCGCACTCCTTGAGAATCTCGATCGCTTCTCTTTTCAGGTTTTCGTCGTCGGTGTGCATGTCCAGGATCTCGAGAAGCCTCCTCTTTTTGTCCTCCGGGGCGTGCGAAAGGGCGTAAATGACCATGAGGCTTCTCTTACCTTCCTTTATGTCGTTTCCGAACGCCTTTCCGAACTTTTTCGGGTCTCCAGTTATGTCGAGGACGTCGTCCTGAATCTGAAAGGCTATTCCTATGGACTCCGCGAACTTTCCTATCTTTTCCACGGTTTCGTCGTCCGCCCCGGCGAGAATCGCGGCGAGTTTGGCCGAAAGCCTTGCCAGGGTCCCGGTCTTGAAGGCGCACATCTGAAGGTACTGCCTCTCGGTTATCGAGTCAGAACCCATGCCTCTGTGCCAGGAGATGTCGGTCGCCTGGCCGAAGTGAATGTTGATCATTTCCTGGAGGTAGGTTTCGTAAATCCTGGTCTTGGTCCTTTCGTCGAGGTCGGACCTCATGAAGGCTATCATCGGTAAAAAGTACATCAGGGAACCGAGGTTGATAGCTATGTCAGTTCCGTACTTGATGTACGTGCATGGAAGTCCCCTCCTGAGTTCCGCCGAGTCCTCTATGTCGTCGTGAATCAGGGATCCGTTGTGGATTATTTCGGGCACGAGAACGAAGTCCATAAATTCCTTAGGGTCCTTTCCGAGGGCCTCTATGACGAGGAGGAAGAGGGCCGGTCTCCACCTCTTTCCGCCTCTGTCAAGAAATTCCCATACAGGTTCGCATATCGCCTTGGTGAGGACCTCTTCTGAGAATTCGTACCTCGGCTCGCCGCAGATGAATTTCAGCGAGTTTTCGTCGAACTTCCTGGGGATGAACCTCTCTATCACGGCGTCGATTTCGGGTTTCTTCTCTTCGAGAACCTTCACGATGTCCATGCCCGCCACCTACATGCAAATTTCGCAGGATAGGGAATCTTTTCCGCAATACTTACACGGGTCAGTGGGAGGCGGAGACCTCGGATCTTCGGATTTATATTCGGATTTAATACCCGAACCCTTGCATAAATCGCATCCGTATCCGTTGTAATACCTGGGATCGGGACAGTCCGGGCACTTGGCCATAGGGTAAAAGAGAGGTTCGTTAATTTATAAAGTTAAGCCCGGCAAAAAACGGAGGTAGAGGAGCCCGGCAAAAACGAAGTACGCGGCGACCATCGCGATCCCGGCGGCCCGCCCGCGGTTCATAAGGCAGAGGAACGCGAGTCCGGAAAGGCCGGAGACAACCGCCATCGCCTTTGTGGCTGCATCGAGGATAACCGGGCTCGCGAGCAGGGTGAAGCCCAGGACCAGGGTTGAGTTGGTGAGCACGGATCCGAGGACATCGCCTATCAGAATTCCGGTGCTCCTCCTCGCCGCCGCCAGGGCCACGGAAAGCTCGGGAAGCGAGGTACCGAGGCCTATCAGACTTCCGCCGATCACGCTTTCCGGGATTCCCATTTCCCCGGCCAGCGACACCGCCGAGGAAACAACGAACTTCGAGGCCAGCACCAGCGCCGAAGTGTAGAAAAGGCAGGAGATCGCCGATTTCACGGTTTCCAGGCTTTTGAGACCCTTTATTCTCGGCTTTCTCCGCTCGAGACCGTAGCCCGCTTTCACAGTCCTCCTGCAGAACGCGTAGAAGAGGTAAAGGCAGAAAAGACCGTAGGCCCACCAGACCTGTATCAGGATCACCGGGATCGAGACCAGAACGGACGTCCAGACCATCACCGAGGCTTCCTTTCTGTCTTCCTTGCCGAAGGAAACCGGAACCAGAGCAAGGGTGAGGCCCATGATGAGAAGGATGTTGGCCGCGTTGGAGCCGAAAATGTTGCCCGCGCTGAGGAGCGGGTCGCCCCCCAGACCGGAGATCACCGCTACGGCCAGCTCCGGGGCCGAGGTGGCGACCGAGACGAGGATGAAACCGGAGGCGAGTTCCGAGATTCCGGAAACCCGGGAGAATCTGAGCACGCTTTTCACCAGCCTGTCCCCGAAGGAGATCACGGCGGCAAGCGATAGCACCAGGACCACGAGGTTCATAAATTTAAAAACAGAACCCGAAATTATAAACTTATGCCGTTGAAAAGGCGGATCGGGCTTTTGGAAGCGACTATATACGGAGTCGGTCTGATCCTCGGGGCAGGAATATACGCCCTCATAGGGAAGGCAGCCGGAGAGGCCGGAAACGCCCTCTGGCTTTCCTTTGTCCTGGCGGCGGTCATATCCTCGCTCACCGGTCTGAGCTACGCCGAGCTTTCCTCCAGGTTTCCGAGGGCCGCGGCCGAATTCGTCTTTGCCTCGAGGGCGTTTTCCAGCCGGTTCGTTTCCTTCATGGTCGGCTACCTTACCGTTGCCACAGGCATAGTCTCTGCCGCGACCGTGGCCCTGGGTTTCGGCGAGTACCTCTACGCGGCTTCCGGGTTTCCCATCCTTCTGGGCGCCGGCCTCCTGATACTCGCCCTGAGTTTTCTCAACTTCTACGGGATAAAGGAGTCCTCCTACATGAACATAGTTTTCACGGCCGTTGAGTTTTTCGGCCTGGTCTTCATAATCGCGGTTTCCTCCAGCTTCCTCGGGTCCGTGGACTACTTCGAGGTCCCGTCCTTAGAAGGGATTTTCTCGGCAGCGGTCCTCATATTCTTCGCGTACCTCGGGTTCGAGGAGATAGCCAACATAGCCGAGGAGACGAAAAGGCCGAGAAGGGTAATTCCGCTCGCGATCCTCGGCTCGATCGCGATCACCACGGTTCTGTACGTTCTCGTTGCGGTTTCCGCGGTTTCCGTGGTCCCCTGGCAGGAGCTTGGAAGGGTTGAGGCTCCTCTGGCCGAGGTGTCCGAAAGGGCACTCCCGGGTTCTTCCGGCATTTTCTCCGTCGTCGCCCTCTTCGCCACGGCCAACACGGTTCTGATTCTTCTGATAGTCACCTCGAGGATGCTTTACGGAATGTCCCGGGGCGGTAGCCTGCCGCGGATTTTTTCAAAAGTCCACGATTCCAGGGGAACGCCGCACATCGCGGTCTGGACCGTCGGATTGCTGTCGGCCCTTTTCCTTTCGGTGGGCGACATAAAAACCGTTGCCGAGGTCACGAATTTCGGAGTGTTTCTCATCTTCCTCGCGGTTAACCTCTCCCTGATTTCGGTCAGACTGAAGTCCGGATTCCACAGAGGCTTCACGGTTCCGCTTAATGTTGGCAGAATTCCGGTTCCGGCCGTGATCGGGGCGGCTTTCTGCGTTTACATGCTCGCGTTTTTCAGCTCCCAGGCCATGGTGCTTAACATCGGTCTCCTCATTTTCGGAGTCCTTCTTTACGCAGCGCTTCGAGGACTCTCGGTAGGGAAAGCCTGAACCAGTAGGTGTACTTTTCCGGGTTCTCTTCCATGTCCTTCAGGACCTTTTCCGGTTCGACCCAGGCGAAGTCGTCGGCTTCGTCGGGATCCGGCCGGACCGGTCCGTCGTAGAAGCCGATGAAGACATGGTCGAGCTCGTGCTCGGACAGCCCGTTGTCGAATTCCACCCGGTAGATGAAGGAGAAGATTCTCTTCAGGTCGGTGTCGAATCCCATTTCCTCTTCGAGTCTGCGGTGCACCGCCTTCTCCAGCGGTTCCCCGGGTCTCGGGTGGCTGCAGCAGGTGTTGGACCACAGACCGCCGCAGTGGTACTTTTTCTTCGCCCTTCTCTGGAGGAGGATCCTGCCGGAGCTGTCGAACACGAAGATGGAGAAAGCCCTGTGAAGCAGACCCCTCCTGTGAACGTCGAGCTTTTCCCCGACTCCTACTTCCCTGTCCTTCTCGTCGACCAGGATGACCTTTTCCACTTCCATCCGAAAAGGTTTTTGTTTTCCGGAAATAAAAAAGTTTTGTGCTCGAGAAGTACGAGAAGGCCGGGAGGATAGCTTCGGAAGTCCTGGACTACGCTGAATCCCTTGTTAAAAAGGGTTTCGATCTCCTTCGGGTCGCGGAAATGACCGAAAAGAAGATAGCGGACCTCGGCGGCAGTCCGGCGTTTCCGGTCAATCTTTCGGTAAACGAGGTCGCGGCGCACTACACCCCGGAGAAAAACGATAGGTTAACGGTCTCGGAGGACGATTACCTTAAAATAGACGTCGGGGTTCACGTGGACGGGTACATAGCGGATACAGCCAGAACCGTGGTTCTTTCCGGCAGGGACGACCTCGTGAAATGTGCCGAGAAGATGCTTTCAGAGGCCATCAGGGTTTTCGTTCCCGGGACCAGGCTGAGGGAGGTCGGCGCCGTCATAGAGTCGGTTGCTTCGGACTTCGGCTTTTCCCCTGTGAGGAACCTGACGGGTCACGGGCTTTCCAGGTTCGATCTTCACTCCGGAACCACGGTCCCGAACTTCGCCGGCGGTTCGGAAAGGGAGCTCACGGAAGGCGAGGTTTACGCCATCGAACCGTTCGTTACTACAGGGTCCGGTTGGGTCAAGGATACCGAAAAGGTCTCGATTTTCAAGTACATGAAGGACGTTCCCTGCAGGCTTCCCGAGGCCAGAAGAATACTGCGGATGGCCAGGGAAGACTTTCACGGCTTACCCTTTGCCAGGAGGTGGTTGAACTTTCCGAAAACCGTGACCGATATTTCCCTTAGACACCTGGTGAGTTCGGGAGCCCTTCATCCGTATTACATACTGAAGGAAGTTTCCGGGGCTCCTGTGGCTCAGGCCGAGCATACGGTAGTGGTTGCCGACAGACCCAAGGTTCTCACTGCATGGACTCGAGAATAGAAACTATGTTCCAAACCTGGGTCCTTGTGTACATCGGTATGTTCGGGTCGTTTGTGACCTCGTCCAGAATCGAGACCACGGCGTTGACTTTGACCGAGGTTTCGCCTTCGGAATTCAGAATCTGAATACATTCCTCGCACTTCTTCCTTATATTTTTCGGTACTGTCCTGTCCTCCACGATTTGATTTAACAGCTCAATTATTTTGTCGAACATGGTAACACCCCGGAAAAAGCCAAATTTAGTTGTTCAACCGAATTTATATATTTTACGGGGTTAAACGATTTTAAGGAGGATCAGTCCCCTTTCAGTCGGTCTGATCTCACCGCCTTCTTCCGATATCAGTCCTTCCCTTTCAAGCATTCGCAGGTACGTTCTTATATTTTCTTTCGAATAGCCGTAATTTAAGAGTTCATGTATCAGCCTGTACTTTTCCTTTCCGTTTCCTATCGCTTTTAAGACGAAAAGGTAACTCATATTCTGTTTATTCGAAAAAAATTTTATATAAATCCCGATTTAAAAGATAAAGCGAGGCTCCCGTCGTCTAGTCCGGTCAAGGATAGCGGCCTCTCGAGCCGTTGACCCGGGTTCAAAGCCGCGAAATTCCCGGCGGGAGCACCACTCCCGTTCTACGCAAAGCACTTAAGCTTTTTTCCCGATATTACCACCCGGTGGGCCGGTGTCCGAGAAGATTCAAGTCAGTGAGAAAGAGTTAAGAGAAATCTGGAACTCGGTTAGGGAACAAATGAAGACGGGACCTGTTTCCCCGGAGTTAATACACTGGTGTTTTCAGGTATGGGTGAAGTACACGGAACCGCCGTATCTCGTAGGGAATGAAATAACGGCTCGAATGAGACCTAGGTATTTTACCAGTTTCCGGGTAAAGTACCGCTTCCTGCGCGGACTGGAAGAGGAGCTTCTGAAATCGACCCGCGACGACGAGGAGATACTGAGAATACGTCCCGAGCCTCTGGCCTCCGGGGTCGAAATAAGCGTGAGAGACGGAGACAGGGAAATTTTACTGTACCATCTCGGGCTTGTTGAATCCTGGAACCGGGGCGCCGCCGGACTGGTGAGGCACATCCCTGACAACAGGACCGCTTTTCCCGGAATAGTGTACGACAATACGCGCGATGATCTGACGACCGTATACAGATTATTGATCGAACTTCAGGAAGTGTCTCGGAATTACCGCGGCCACGAAATTTGGATTTGAACCCCAGAAAACTACTTAAGCTTTT
>WANL01000008.1 GCA_015521825.1 Candidatus Aenigmatarchaeota archaeon | reverse complement strand
AATTTATATAGCGCAAACTTCATAATAAAATTCGGGCTGTTAATTCGGGCTTACCGGGCTGACTGACTTTCGAACGGGCTGTACTCGGGCTGTTCGCATTCGGGCTTTTTCTAAGAGGTATTAGGCTACCTTAGAATAAAAAAATTTCGGTAGTCTAAAATATACTTCGAAAAACACAAAAGAGGTGGGAGCATGGAGTCTCTGATCCAGAACGCTTTCGAGAAGGCGTTTTCTGAGAACGAACTGGAAAGGCAGATTTCCGAGGAGTTCGACATAGAGATGCACAAGGCGAGGATAGTCGTGGTCGGGTGCGGCGGTGCCGGAAACAACACGGTCACCAGGCTGAAGGAAATGGGCGCGAGCGGTGCCGAGATTATAGCCCTGAACACCGACGCAAAGCACCTTTCGATAACGAAGGCCGATAAAAAAATTCTCATCGGTAAGGAAACCACCCGCGGGCTGGGTGCCGGGGGCTATCCCCAGATAGGCGAGAAGGCCGCGGTGGAAAGCAGGCAGGAAATAAAGCAGGCTCTCGAAGGTGCGGACCTGGTTTTCGTCACCTGCGGTCTCGGAGGCGGGACCGGAACCGGGTCGGCCCCGATCGTTGCCGAAATAGCCAAGTCCCTGGGATCCATCGTGATAGGGGCCGTAACCATGCCCTTCAGAATGGAGGGAACGAGGATTCAGAAAGCCGAGGACGGACTTTCGCGCCTCAGGCAGGTAACGGACACCGTGGTCGTTATAGAGAACCAGAAGCTCCTGGAGTACGCGGGTCAGCTACCGCTCAAGCAGGCGTTTGCGCTGGCGGACGAACTGATATCCACGATGATAAAGGGAATAACCGAGACCATCACCGTGCCTTCGCTGGTTAACCTCGATTTCGCCGATGTCAAGGCCGTGATGAGTTCCGGCGGAGTTTCGGCCATATGCGTCGGCGAATCCGATTCACAGCAGAGGGTGAAGGACGCGGTTACCAAGGCTCTCAGCCACCCGCTCCTGGAGGTTGACTACTCCGGGGCATCCGGGGCCCTGATTCACGTGATCGCGGGTCCGGACTGCACTCTCGCCGAGGTGAACGAAGCCGGGGAAATCATCTCGAGGAAGCTTTCTCCGGAGGCCCAGGTGATATGGGGTGCGAGAATAGTCCCGGAGTTCGCGGGGAAGGTCCAGGTGATAGCCATAATCACCGGAGTGAAGTCCCCGTACCTCCTGGGACCGGTTTCGAAGGAGGCCTCGGCCTCCGAGGAAAGCGAGCTGGGAATTCCGATAATAAAGTGACGCTCGCCACCCCCTTTTTCTTTTTTTTACACCGTGTTCTTGTAGACGATTTCCATGATTACAGGATCTAAGTCTTCGGGACCCTGTCTGGGGTCGAAGTAAACTACTTCTCCGGTATCGTTCGAGGTGAACCGGACCACAGGGTGGCCCAGCAAATTCAGAAGGACTTCTACATCGTACCCTACTTTTTTCGCATCCCGTATAAGGCCCGGAAGATTCAAATCGGACATGCTGAAGTATATTCGGGGAAAAGGACTTAAACCCTTCGGTCGGACCGCATGATTTAAATATTCCGCTATCCATGTAAACCGTTATGGAAGTGGTCGTTAAAAAGGAAAAGGGGTTCGCGAAGGTGGAGGTTCCGGGCGAAACCGAAACGGTTACGAGGCTCGTTGCGTCCGAGCTTAAGTGCGACGGTGCAGCTGTGAGGGAGCACCCGTTCATGAGACCGCCGGCCCTTGTGGTAAAGGCCGACAGGCCCGTGGACGAGATTTCCAGAGCCTGCGACGCGGTTCTTAAAACCGTTAAGGAGTTCAGGACCCAGTTCACCCGGGCATTGAAATGAAAAGGGAGATAAGGGTAGCCGGAGTGGACGATGCTCCTCCGAAGGAAGGGAAGTGCTTCGTGGCCGCTCCGGTCTTCCGCGGAGGTTCGTTCATGGACGGTTTGATGACAACCGAGGTCACGGTCGACGGTTCGGACGCCACCCAAAAGCTCTGCGAGATGGTCAGGACTTCCAAATTCGAAGACCTGAGGGTAATCATGCTGGACGGAATAACCCTCGCCGGTTTTAACCTTGTGGACATAAGAACCCTGTCCGAGGAAACCGGCCTCGCGGTTGTTTCCGTTCTGAGGAAGAAGCCGGACCTTCAGAGGTTTTTAAAAGCCGCGGAGTCGGTCAGAGCCGGAGCGGCCGAAATTGTGAGGAGGGCGGGACCGATATTCGCAACCGATACGTCCTTCGGACCCCTCTGGTTTCAGTGTTCGGGGTGCGACCGGAACTTCGCATCCGGGGTGATAAAACTGACCTGCGTCAGATCGGCCTACCCCGAGCCTCTGAGGGTGGCCCACATGATAGCCACCGGGGTGGTTTTGGGTGAAAGCAGGGGTAGAGCCTGAAATGAGGGTTTTGACCTCGCTTCTGTACATCCTTTTCGGTCTGCTGGCCGCCTATATTATATTAGAGGTTTCCGGGGTGGTCCTTCAGACCAGGTACCCGGTGATTGTTGTGGTTTCCTGCAGCATGTACCCGGAGCTTAATCGCGGCGACCTGGTCGTGGTTTCCGGTGCCCAGAGCTACTCGCCGGGTGATGTGATAGTTTACAGGAGCGAGAAAAAACCGTTCCCGATAATCCACAGGATTATCGAGGTCAGGGACGGAGAGGTTCTTCCGAAGGGGGACAACAACGTGGTTCCGGACGGCTGGATACCGGTTGACAGGATTTACGGAAAAATGGTGTTCAAAATTCCGGCGCTCGGCTGGCCGAAGATCCTGCTGATGAAGCTCACCGGGCAGATAAACGAACCCCTGGAACTCTGCACCTACTGGTACTCGCGCCAGGTGTGACCGCACTTGGCGCATCTGAAGAATCTTGTCGGCGGTTCGTCGGCGGATCTCGTCTGCTGCATCCACCAGAAGGCCTCGTCGTGCTCGCACTTCGGGCACCTGATCCTGGTCCTCGGGAGCACCTCAACCTTTTCCTCGACCACAACCGTTTTCCTCTCGTCCTTTTCCGAGGCTATTCTGAACCTGTAGTTTCCCTTTTTCACGAACCTTCTCTTTCCGCACTTCCTGCACTCCAGAATCGTAGTCTTCTCGCTCTTTTTAGGGATCAGCACCCCGCCGCACTTTTCGCAAAATTCCATAAAAACCCCTTTGAAATAAACCCGGAGCGAATATTTAAATCTTCCGCTACTTTCTGAGGTAAACCGTCCTTATCGGGAACGGGATTTCGATTTTAGCCTTTCTGAACTCCCTGTCTATCCTGCAGTTAATCCTGTCCACTATGTCCCACCGGTTTCTTATGTCGTCGATCCAAAAGACCATTTCGAAGATGAGGGAGAAATCTCCGAATTCCCTGAACCTGACCTTCGGTTCAGGATCGCTCAGCACCCCTTCGGTTTCCTTCAGGACTTTGAGAAGGACCTTCTTTACCTTGTCCACGTTCGAGCCGTAAGCCACGCCTATCGGCAGCTTTATTCTCATTCTCAGGTCCGGAGCCGAGAGGTTGACTATCCTGGACTTCGCGAGCTCGGAGTTCGGAATGGTCACCAGGGTGTTGTCCAGCCTCCTGATCCTCACGCTTCTGAGACCCACGTCTATTATCTCCCCGAAGTCCCCGTTTAGCTGGATTCTGTCACCCACCTTGAACGGTTTGTCGAAGACCAGGTATATTCCCGAGAAAAAGTTGGAGAGGGTGTCCTGCAGTGCGAGGGCTATGGCGAGACCGGCTATTCCCATACCGGCCAGAATCGGGGTTATTTCTATCCCGGCTTCATCCAGGATTATCATGGCTCCGATTATGAGGATAAATATCTTCACGAGCCTCTGAATCAGGGTGACCACGTCCTCCTCGACCTTAACCTTTTTCTTGGCCGCGACGCGGAGGGCGTAGGAATGGATGAAAAAGTCCGAGATTTTTACCAGGACCCAGATCCCGAAGAGAATCACTATGGCCTTGATGACCAGATCGATGACCTCTGAGTACTGAGGAAGAAGCAGCTTCAGGGCGTGGTACAGACCGAAGAGAATGATTCCGTAGTATACCGGCCACCTTACCGTTGACACGATGAGGTCGTCTATCCGGGTCTTTGTCTTTTTGGTCAGCTTCAGGAGGTATCTCTCTATTACAACGGAGACCGTGAACTTAGCTGCCAGGACCGAGATGAGGATGTAGCCCGCGGCAAGGGCGTAGGTCGCAACGTCCATAGAAAATCTTTTAACCGCTCGTTTTATAAAAATTTTTATGATAAGGTTGGTGTGCTTCGGCCGGCTTAGGTCCGAGTGGAAACCCGTTCAGGACCACTACCTTTCCATGATTTCCCCGCACCTGAAGGTAGAGATTGTCGAGAAATGGTCCGGGAAGACCGCCGGAAAGATTTTCATCTTCGACCGCGACGGGAGACCCGCGGCCGGCGGGGATTTCGAGAAAATGCTTTCCGGGGCCACCCTTTTCATCGGATCCAAGGAAGGGTTCCCGGAAAACGTTCCCGCAGGCGAAAGGCTTTCGCTTTCGCATCTCACGTTTTCCCATCAGCTGGCGAGGATAGCGGTCCTGGAGCAGATTTACAGGGCGGTCTGCAGGCTTAAGAACCTGCCGTTCACACGAACGCTTTGAGCGGCTTTTTCCCGATTATCGAGGCCAGGAGTTTTTTTCCGAGCTCCGAATCCTTGGTCACCCTTATCTGCCCGGTTCTTCCGACGGTGGCCGTGAAAATGTACTCCTCTCCAGAATATATGTTTACGTTCTTTCCGGAAAGCTTCTTTCCGAAGTCCAGGACCACGTACGCTCCTGTCTCTCCGATTTTGAACCTCACCTCCCTGCCCAGGGACCTGACCGAAGGTACCACCTCTATGCTTATGCCGAGCTTCTTCTCCAGGGAGGCCACGGTCTTTCCCTGCTTTCCTATGAGCTTCGGGATGGCCTCGTTTTTCACTTTAATCACGGCTTTGCCCCCGGAGATTTCCACCTCTGCCGAGGGATCGAACCGCCTGATCTCCTGCTTTATTCTCTCGCCGGCCAGCCTGCTGACCGCGTCCTCCCTTTCCTCGGATACCGGGACCACTACGTTTTCCTCTCCGTAGGTGTAGATTTCGTACTCGATCTTCCCGGTCTCGAAGTCCCTGACCTCCACGAGGGGTCTCGCGAGGTCCGAATCCGTCATTCCGTGCGGAACCCTGACGGTCAGCGAAAGGGAGTAAACCTTCTTTATTTCCCCGTCCTTTATGAAAATCACGGTGTCGACAACGTGGGGTATCATTCCGAGCTCGACCTTTCCTATGAACCTCTGGACCGCGCTGATGGGTTCTGTGGCGTGAATCACGCCTATCATGCCTATTCCGGCCAGCCTCATTTCGGTGAAAACCGAGAAGTCCGAGGGCTTCCTTATTTCGTCGAAGACCGAGTAGTCCGGTCTGACCAGGAGGAGGATGTCCGCCGTTTTAACGAAACTTCCGCCCAGCGGAGCGTACTGCGTTATCTCCTTAGGAACCTGCAGGTCCCTCGGCGATTCCATGGTCTTTACTATGGCTTGCTTTTCTCTCATGTAGAACTCTGCCAGGCTGGCTGTGAAGGTGGATTTTCCGGAACCCGGCGGCCCGGCCACCAGGATTCCCTCCGCTTTTTCCGCGAGCCTTTTCTTGAGTTTGTCCGAGAGCCTGTAGTCGTCCAGGGTCAGCTTCACGGCCGGTCTCACGACCGTGACTTCCATGGCTTCCGAGAACGGCGGGCGGGCTATGGCTATCCTGAGTTCCCTCAGCTGAACCACGGTGGCACCCTGTTCCCCGTACTCGACGAAGCCCGTTTCCTCGACCCGGACGGCGTCCATGATCTCCCTCACTATATCCTCGATTTCCTCCCTGCTCATCGGTTCTTCCCTCAGTTTCACCAGCTTTATTTCTCCGGGTTTTCCCCTCTTCGCCATCGGAACCGTGCCTTCCTTCAGATGGAGGGAAACCGTGTCCGGGGTTATCATCTCCTCGATCTTCAGTTTCGCGATTTCCGGGGTGCTTTCGAAGTACCTGACCTCTATTCCTTCGGCTTCGGCTACCAGAGCCTGCGGCAGGTCCGAGGTCACGAGAACCGCCCCTTCCTTTTTTGCCACGTCCTGAATCAGGGCATCGATCCTCCCGGAACGGGCCAGGAGAATGTCCTCGTACGAAGGTCTTTCACCCACGAACCTGAGCTTTATGTTTTTCTCGGCCGAAAGCTCCCTTATGGTCCTTATCTCTTCCAGGCCCACGAACCCTATCTCCCTGCCCTTCGAGGCCTGGGCCTGGAGCTCGCCTATCACGATTTCCGGGAATATTATTTCGCCGTTGTCGAGTTCCCCGGATTTCACGAGTTCGGTGAGCTTTCCGTTTATGATTGCCGATGTATCCGGAACGACCTTTACCAACTTCTTATCGGTTTGCTTCGGTCTGTACTTTTTCATTCCTTATCACCTCTTTTCCGGAGAAGGAGGGCCTTATTTAGTTTTTGAAAACGGTATTTAAAAACTTTTAAATTCCAGGGACGATCAAGCTGAGAGAGGAAAAGTTTCCGAGTTATTTGATAGCAGACTAGATGTTACGGGAGATCACTACCGTTAAGTACTTAAATTTATCGTTGATATATTTTATTTATGAAGAACCTGGTAATAGAAATCCCCTATGATTTAGCAGTAGGTCCTACCTTTAAGCCTAATTTGCTTACCACGGATCCAGTTAGCTTTGTAGATGAAGTTATACACGACATAATATACTTTAAAAATAGAGGACCACAATATATAGTTAAACGATTATTTAATCCGTATAAGTGTAGAATATTGATACCTGAAAAACACTTCTTAAAAATCCGAGGAGGAAAACTAAAACATGCTGAAGAGTTTAGGATCAAAGACGCTCTTAGAGAGCGACGTAAGACTGATCTCTACTTCTCTTTCGCAACCATAAAGCCGTATGTTTTTGATTATAATGGTTTTACTCTAGAAGTTGAATGGTACGATGTGGGAGGTTTAAGTAGATCCAGAGATGTGTCTGAAGCGTGTTACATGACAGACGTTCCTAGAAAAATAATTTACGTGGATGAGAACGGTAAAAAAGCATCAGCGGAAATTCGCGGAGATAGTGACAGCCACATTATCTTCAAGACCCATATAGAAGATGTATCTAAAGGGGATGTAATTCCTATAGAATTATCTTCTTGTCTTCCAAAAGTACTTTCTTATCTCGCTAAAAGGAATTCGAAAGAGCGAGAAATTGATGAAAGATTCTCTTCTGCGTTTTCAAGAATATATGGGGAAGGAATTCGCCCGCGTTTCGACTTTTTTACTTGGCGAGAACTCGCCTACCGTATTCCTGAGAAGGGAAGAGAAGAACTTTCGGATTTGGATCGCCTTGAAGACATTATTATGGATGATATTTATGAGAGTATTAGAAATGATATAGAACACTGTAAAGATGAAGTGAGAAAATCTAATTTGGAAGAGAACTACAAAGCTCTTGAATCACGTATTGATCTCGCTTTCAAACAGATATATACATCCTTAACCGAAGGTATAAGTAAGGGAGAGGAGATTCCGCAAGTTTCGAAGATAATAGAAGAAGGACGCAAAAAAATATATCAGCAATATTACGGAGATGGAAAAAAAACTTATTGGAGCTCTCCGCCGGAAAAAAAGCTCGAAACAGCGGAGAAGGTAGCGAGGATGGTAGAAGATATAGGTTCACTTTATTTTAGTTTAGATCGTAGATACTATAACCCAAAAGAATTGTTGGAAATAAGTTTGAATGCTTATAATAAAATTTAGTTTCTTACATGCGTATTAAACATCAACCCACGAGCCTGAAATTGAGGTCGGATATCTTGACGAAGCCGCCGTCCGAGCCTATCGTTATTCGGTTGCTCCCTTCCCTGAGCTCATTTCTCGTGAGGATCACCGAGTACCTCCCACCTTCCCTTATGACCCCCTGAATGAGGATTTTTTTCTTCCCTGCGCTGTTCCTGACCTCCAGCCAAACCGATTTAACGTCGCCCACCAGCCTTTCCACGGTGAACTCCACGCTAACGTTCTTTCTCAGGAGGTTCGAGTAACCCGATGAAGTGAGGTTGTACCAGAAGACCGATTTTCTTGGCGGCGGGTAGAAGAAAAGGATGAGTTCGGCGTTTTTCACCGAGTACCTGCCGTCGGTTGCGAACTCTATAACATTCTCCTTCCTGAGGATTTCGGGATCGAAGTCGATGAACCTGGAACCGGACACGACCGAGGAAAACACGGTTTTGCCGTTAACACTGACGGAAAGATTCCCGTCGCCCTCTGCGAAGAACACCAATCTCGCCCCGGCCACCGTTTCCGGTCTTTCGAGTGAAACCGTGAAGTTCCTTTCCTCGGTTCGGGTAAAACCGAGGAGCGTGAGGTTGAATATGTAAACGGTCGGTGCCCAGAGCCTCCACCCCGAGCTTTCGGCGTAAACCCTTATGTAGTTTTCGGCCCGGAGCACTGAGGTGTTGAGCTTCACGGTTCTGGAACCGGGCGGAATGAGGGAGGAAAGCACGTTCTCTCCGTTTATGTCGACCCTGAGGTCTCCGTAGAGATTCGTTGCCGATACGTTTACCTCGAGAATCAGGTCGCTAACGTTTCCGGCTCTGAACCCGGCGACTATGTCGGAACCGGAGAAGACTCCCCTCGAGACCGTGGCGTTTTTTAGTCTGAAAAGGATAGTTGGTTCGGAAGCTCCGACCGAGAATTCCGGTGAGAGGGGTACGTGCTTCACCTCGGTTCCGAAGGTTCCGACCTCTACCTCGGTTCCGTATCCACCGGGTTCCCTGAATTTGATGTACTTTTTCGGCTCCGGCGCGGATTCGGTCTGGAAAAGAAAAAGCGCTGCGAGAATCAGAAGCCCCAGGGCGAGGACGAACGGAAAATTTGATCTGGCCATAGTTTAATTTTCAGGGAAAAGGGATAAAAAGCTTTCTCCGATCGAACCGTACCCGGAAAAACACCATTATCATGATACAGAAAGGAAGAGCTCGAGGCTTTGGAGAACCATGTTAACGCCGAGAAGGTCTGCGAAGAACTGGTTGAAAAAGCGCAGCACGTACAGTGGCATAACGATAAGAGAAAGGAGTACCTGACCGTGTTCGCGAAAAGCTTCTCGAAGCGGATTTCCGAGTTCGAGGGCCGTCCGGTTTTTTGCTTCGACTTAAGGGACCTGGAAAAAATATATAAACTCTAATTCAAATTAGTACTAATTATGATTAGGCGTTTTATAAACAGAAATGAGGAACTGAAGATTCTGGAAAGAGAGTGGGAGAAAGAGAACGCTTTCGTTATAGTTTACGGCAGGAGAAGAGTGGGAAAAACAAGGTTGATAGAGGAATTCCTGAAAACCAGGGAAGGTGTGTTTTACACAGCAGAGGATGTCAGCAAATCGATACAGATAGCGGAATTTAAGAACGCCGTTGCGAATTATTTGGACGACGAATTCCTAAAAAATCAGGAAATCAGGGAATGGGGGCATCTGTTCTCCTATCTCGAAAGAACCGTAGACAGGAATAAGAAGTTCTACATATGGATGGATGAATTCACGTACATCGTCAAGAATTCCCCGGAAATTACGAGCGTGCTGCAGAAATTCATCGACGGATTCCTGAGAAAATCCAGGATATTTTTCATCGTTTCCGGCTCACTCTTCGGTATTATGAATGAGAAGGTGCTTTCTTCGGCATCACCTCTCTACGGCAGGAGAACGAGAGACATACTGCTGCTGCCCCTGAGTTTCAACGCTTCCCGGCAGTTTGTGAACTACCCGCTGGAGGACGGGATGAAGCTTTACTTTACCGTTGGAGGAATTCCGGAATACCTTCTGGTGGCGAAGAATTACGGAAGCTATAAAGAATTCATAACCAACGAGTTTTTCAGGAAGGACGGGTATTTCTACAGAGAACCGTACTTTATCCTGAGCAGGGAATTCAAGGAAATAAAGACCTATTTTTCCATACTCGCGGCGATAGCTTTCGGAAACACCAGCCCGACAACGATAGCGAACTTCGTGGGTATAAGGGCGAGGGAGATCTACCCGTACCTGGAAAACCTGATGACTTACGGTTTTGTGAGCAGAATGGAGTCACTCTCCAGGAAAAGAAGCGTGTACGTTATAAAAGACGTTTTCTTCGACTTCTGGTTCAATTTTGTTTACAGGTACAGGGAATCGATAGAGACCGGCAGGTTCTTTCCCGGAAAAAATGAACTGAACGAGTACTTCGGAAAGAGATTCGAGATATTTATTACGGAAAATATCATCGATTTTTTCCCGGGTTTGACGACCGTGAAAAAAGATTTCGGTACAGTTCCGGGGAGTAGGGAAAGTTACGAAATCGATGCGGTGGCTTTCAACGAACGGACGAAGGAAATCCTTTTCGCGGAGTGCAAGTGGAAGGACAGGGTTAACGCGGAAAAAATCTGCGAAGAGCTGGCCGGGAAAACGGAATACGTGCAGTGGCATAACGATAAGAGAAAGGAACATTTTGCTGTTTTCGCGAAAAGTTTTTCAAAACGGATATCCGAGTTCGAGGGTCGCCCGGTTTTCTGCTTCGACTTAAGGGACCTGGGAAAACTCGCCGGAACCCGGAGTTAATTTTAATAAAATCCCTTAATTATTTTTATGGGGTTCGAATTTCTGGACTTTGCCACGGCCGATGTGGCTTTCAGGGCTTACGGGAAGACCCTCGGCGAGCTTTTTGCCTCCGCGGGTCTGGCCCTATTCGAGGTCATGACCGACATCCGGAAGGTGGAACCTAAGGTTCGGAAGGAGATCCGCCTCGAGGCCGAGGATCTGGAGGAACTGATGTTTCTCTGGCTCAGCGAGCTTCTTTTTTTCGTCGACACTGAAGGACTTCTGTTTTCGGAGTTCGATGTGGATGTCCGGAAGGATGGGAAATGGTTCCTGGAGGCTGTTTGCAGGGGCGAGCGGATAGATCCGGAGAGACACGAGCTGAGGACCGCGGTGAAGTCCCCGAGTTTTCACGGGATGAAGGTGGAGAAAAACGGGGAGTGGAGGGCTTTAGTGATCGTGGATGTCTGAGGTATGTCCCAACTGCGGGAACGCGGAACTCGTTAGGATCGGGGAGGATTACGTGTGCCTCCACTGCGAGTACCAGAAAGGTAAGGAAGCCAGCTTCAGGTGAAAGTTTTATCTTTTCCGCCCTTAATACAGTTTATGAGGGAATTCGTTGAAACCCTTAAAAGGAGGGCCGAAAGATTTTTAGTGGATGCCGAGGCCGACCTGGAGTCCGGGGAGTACGATATAGCCCTGTTCCACGTAGAGCAGGCGGTACAGCTTTTCTTAAAGGCGAGAATACTTTCGTTCGGTGTTGAATTCCCGAAAACTCACGAAATTTCAACACTGGTAAAGATAGCCGGCGAGCTCGGGGTTAGAGGGCTGGGGAAACTGGTTAGGGAAAACAGGGATACGGTGGAACTTTTAGAGCACGCTTACATTTCTTCGAGGTACCTTCCGATTTCCTTTTCGAAAAAGGACGTCGAGAAAGCCCTCGAGTTTGCCAGGAGAATTCGTGATGCGTTATGGAAGAAAGGGTCATGAAGGTTGTGAAGAAGTTCGTGAGGGAAAGGGAGGAGTTTTTCAGGAATGCGGAGAGGAATCTCGAAGAACTCGCGAAAAGGGTGAGATGCCTGCTCCCGGATGCCGAAATCTTCGTTTTCGGCAGCTACGCGAGAGGGGATCACGATCCGTATTTCAGCGACATAGACGTTCTGGTGGTCAGCGAGAGGGTGAGGGGTATGCCCGCGATCGAGAGGGCGAGGATTACGGCCGGTTTGAGGGAAGGTCCCAATTACATTTTTCAGATCCATCTGGTTTCTCCGGAAGAGTTCGAAATTTACAGGAAGTTTGTGGACGTGTTGCGGGAACTGTAGCTTACACCCTTATCACTGTCTCGGCGTACCCCCTTTCCGTTACCACGGAGACTTTGTACC
>WANL01000007.1 GCA_015521825.1 Candidatus Aenigmatarchaeota archaeon | reverse complement strand
GGTACGGCCAGCACTTTCTGATAGACCGGGCGGTGCTGGAGAGGGAAGCGGACTACGCGGATCTAAGGAAAACTGACTCGGTCCTGGAGATAGGGGCCGGGGACGGCAGGCTCACCGAGGTCCTGGCGGCGAGGGCCGGAAAGGTCTACGCCGTGGAAATAGATCGATCTTTCCGGCCCGAACTCGCCGAACTTCAGCGGAGGTTTCCGAATGTCGAGGTCCGGTTCGGTGACGCCCTGAAGGAAAGCTTCCCGAAGGTCGAAAAGGTGGTCTCGAACCTTCCCTTCAGAATCTCGGTGCCCCTGATCCTGAAACTGCTGGATTCGGAGTTCGAAACCGCAGTTCTCCTCTGCCAGAAAAGGCTCGCCAAAAGGCTGTGCGCAGGACCGGGTGAGCGGGGTTACTGCTGGCTGAGCGTTTTCGTCCGGAGGGTGGCCGAGCCGAGGTACCTGGAAACCGTGAAAAGGCAGGCTTTTCGCCCGGTCCCGAAGGTCGATTCCGCCCTGGTGAAGCTCGAAAGAACCGAACCGAAGTTCGAAGCCCCGGAAAATTTCAGAAAGGTGCTCGACTACCTGTTTTTCGTGAGGGGCTGGACCCTGCAAAGAGCGGTTAAGTGGTTGGGGTTTTTCGGAAATTCCGAAAGGGACATCAGGGAGTGTCTCGAAATTCTCAGGTCATATAGGACCCGGAGGATATACAGTCTCAGACCCGAGGGTTTTGGAAAGACCGCCGCAGCCTTTCGCGACCTCGGAATCCGGGTTCCGGAAATCCCGGAGGAAGCCAAAAGAAAGGCGAAAAAATTCGAAAACCCGCTCAGGGCGCTGAAACGGCTTCGTTTCATATAATTTTCACGGTGTAATAACCCCTTTCTTCGAAGACCTTCAGCCTGTAAGGACATTCCGGTGTTCCGTGCATGCTCCGGAGCGCCCGGTCGAAGATCTTCTTTACACAGGGCACACCTCCCCAGCCGTGTCTGTGCGCCTCACCCTTCGGAATTCTGACTATTATCGCGTCCTCCCCGGAACAGTACCTGCTGTAGCAGTTCAGGGCCTGCTCCACGGCCGCTTCGTACCTTTCGCCGTTCGGTCCTCCGATGCCGTTATTATTATTCAACTGAAGCTCTCTCGCCATAGTCACCACTAATAAGTAGTTATTATTTCTCATATATATAATTTTCGGGTCAGAGGACCGACTCGATCTCCCGGGAAATTTTCCTGAAGTCGATCTTCTCCGGGTCCAGGTAGTTCCAGAGCGTGAACCTTTCGGGTCTGACGGCCTTCAGCTCCGGTCCGAGGTTCCCGAGTTCCGGAGACACATCGGAAAGCACCTTCCTCACGGTCCGGTCCACCTTCCTCCTCCGGTAGGCTTCCAGAAGCCAGTCGAATATCTTTTCCTCCCCGAAGCCAAACTTAAGGTCCCTGTAAAGATAGGCCGAAAGAAGGGTTCCGACGCCCACAAGTTCGCCGTGAAGGTGACCGGACTTTTTCGAAAGACACTTCTCCGCCTCGTGCTCGCTTCCCGAGCAGTACCTCGAGTCCTCCTTCATCGCCAGACCGTGGGAAATTATCGCGTCTTCCAGATCCTCGAGCCCCTTCATTTCGGCCACTTTCTCCACACCCCGGAGTGAAAGGGACAGGTCCCGGAGTCTCAGTTTTTCACCAGTCACCCTGCTGGAGAGAAGCACATCGGCGATCGCGGTAACCGACCCGAGAACGTCGAGAATTCCGGACGCAACGTGCCTTTCGGCGGTCTTCCAGAGAAACACCGGAACTATGATCTTCCTCGGGTAGCCGCACCTGAAGCTCTTCTTCCGTCCGCCTTCCAGAAGGGACGCCGTCGGGGAAGCTATGCCGTTGTGGGACGGTGCCGTCGGAACGGTTATCAGCTTTTTTCCAAGATCCCACGCCGTTTTCTTCGCAACGTCTATCGGTCTGCCGCCTCCGAAGCCGACAACCGAAAGAGCCCGCACCCTGAAAAACTCGAGCTTGCACCTGGTGACTTCCTCAACGCTTTCGGACTTTATGCGAACCGCGTTCCTCACCCGGTCCCCCAGGTAATTTCCGGCGAATCCGTCGTCTGTGACGAAAAGGGAAAAGCGGCCGAGGTCCTTCAGCTCCTTGAGAAATCTTTTTTCCGAGAACCTCCTCCTCACTTTTATTCCTTCCCTCCTTCTCTCGGCCTCCAGAAATTCGTCCGTAGCCGCGCTCACCGGAACCTCCAGCAAAAGATCACCGCCTCACCCGCAACCTGAAAGGGTCTTCATATATATTTTTTTAAAGTTAAATTTTAAAGAGGGAAAATGAGAAAGAAAACGGTAATCGTAACGGATCTGAACGGTGTGTGGTTGGAAAAGGACAGAAAAAAGTATCTCGAATTAACAGATGCCTTTTTCGAGAAATTTTCGATCGATCGAAAAACGGTCAAGAAAATCGACGAAAAGATTTTTCCGCGACTTGCCCGGTTGGCAAGGAAGGGGAGGATGAGTTACAGAGAGCTCATTGAAGAGTATTTTAAATCGACCGGAAGAAAGGATTACAGAAGGTTGGCCAAAGAATTTATAAGGTTCGAAAAAAGTATCACAAAAAAGTATTTCAGAGTCAAACCAGATGCAAAAAATGTGTTATTCTCCCTCAGGAAAACCGGTTCTCCGCTGATATGCGTTTCCGACAGTCTTTTTTCCGTAAGACGGTTAAGAGGAATCTTAAAGGAACTCGGAATAGACCGGTTTTTTGACGGAGTTTACACTTCTTCCCACTTAAAATCCGAGAAACCGGAAGCTTTCGAAGTTCTCGAGTTAAAATTAAACCTCAGGAAGAAACCCGTGATCTTCATAGGCCATGATGATGACGAAATAATCGGGGCCAGAAATCGAGGCTATGTAACCATAGGTATTAACAGCGAAAATTCGGACTTCAGAGTCTCCGATCTTTCCGAAATACCCGGAGTAGTCTCCCGTATAAGTGGTGGGCCCGGGGGGATTTGAACCCCCGTCCTACCGGTCTCTCCCAGAGACCGAAGCCGGCCGCTCTGTCCTGGCTGAGCCACGGGCCCCAACAAGATTTTCACCCGAAAAATAAAAAACCTTTCGAGAGTCAGCGGGATAGTTTCTTCTTCAGCATCTCCCGGACCTCCCTGGCGTCGGCCCGGCCTCCGGTTTTCGCCATAACCCTTCCCACCAGAAAGTGTAGGGCCTTTTCGTTCCCCTTAAGATAATCCGCCACTGCTTCCGGATTTTCCTTCACTACATCCTCGACGATCGCTTCCACGGACCCGCCGGCGACCTTCCCGTACTTTTCAATAGCTCTGTTCAGGCTTCCGGGATCCGGAACGACCTCTCTCAGGACCAGCTCGGCCGCCCTGTCCGAGAGCTCACCGGCGGAAACGGCCCGGAGAATCTCGGCGAATTCCCTGTCACCGAATCCCGTGTCCTTAAGGCGGAGTTTGTTGTAGTTCAGGACCTTTTTGACCACGGTGATCCAGGAAGCCGCGAACTTAGGGTCGAACTTTTCTGCGGTTTTTTCGAAGAGGATCGCGATGTCGGCGTCCGAGGTAACCGCCTTGGAAAGCTCCCTTCCCAGGCCGAACTCCCTCTCGAACCTTTCCCGTTTTTCCCACGGAAGCTCGGGGATCGTCGGTCTGACCGACCTGACAACCGGCCCGAGTCTTACCGGAGGGATGTCCGGCTCGAAGATGTAACCGTAATCCTCCTCGGTTTCCTTTTTCCTCAGGCTCCTGGTTACCCCGGCTTCCGGGTCCCAGGCCCTGGTTTCCCTTCTGGCACCGACCCTTTTCTGCCTCAAAGCCTCGTACCTGAGGGCCTTTTCTACCTCCCGGAATCCGGATATGTTCTTTATCTCGACGCGAGCTCCGACGGTGGAAATGTTCGCGTCCGTCTTGATCGTTCCGTTCCAGACATCCAGGTAGTCCAGCAGGGAGGCGAGCGTTTGCAGAAAGAGTCTGGCCTCCTCCGGGCTTCCGAGTTCCGGTTCGGTCACGATCTCGCAGAGCGGGATTCCGGACCGGTTGTAGTCAACGAGAACGTACTTCTGGTTCGCGAATCCTCCGACGTGAACTAGTCTGGCGGGGTCCTCCTCGAGATTGACCCTCCGGATCCCGATTTTTCTTCCGCCGACCTCCAGCCAACCGCCGGAACCCACCGGAACCTCGAACTGGGTTATCTGATAGTTCTTGGCCATGTCCGGGTAAAAGTAGGTCTTTCTGGAAAAAACGAGGCGCTCGGGCACCCTGCAGTTCAAGGCCAGAGCGATCTTAACGGCGTGCTCCACGGCCTTTGCGTTAACCCGCGGCCTGCTCCCGGGAAGACCCAAACAGGTCGGGCAGGTGAGGGTGTTCGGCTCCCCTTCCCGGACCGGGCACCCGCAGAAAAGCTTCGTCCTGGTGGCGAGCTGAACGTGAACCTCCAGTCCGATTTTCATAAACAATAAAAGGAGACCGGATAAATAAAAGTCTTGGTGGGGACATGAACCTGGAGAAGTTCGGGAGGTACAGGGAAATATTCGGAGACGAATACGACGAATTTCTGGAGTACTCGGCAAGACCGCTGAAAAAGTGCGTGAGGATCAACACTCTTAAAATCGGGGTTGAGGAATGCGTTGAAAGGCTCGAAAAGCGCGGCCTCTCCCTGGAAAGGCTCCCCTGGATCGAAAACGGATTCCGAGTCGAGGAAAAGAACTGCCTGATAGGTCACACCCTCGAGCACTTTTTAGGCCTTGTTTACGTTCAGGAAGGGGCTTCCATGGTTCCGCCGCTCGTTCTGAGACCCGAAGAAGGCGAGATCGTCCTGGACCTGGCCGCCGCACCGGGATCGAAAACCACCCAGATCTCGGAAATGATGAAAAACACGGGCATAGTGGTTGCCAACGACGTGAGTTACAAAAGGATAAAGTCCCTGAGGTCGAACGCGGAGAGGCTGGGGATCGTAAACCTCGTGGTCACGCGGCTGGACGGGAGGAGGTTCGGCAGAAGGTATCCCGGGGTTTTCGACCGGGTCCTGCTCGACGCACCCTGCTCCTCGGAGGGAAGCGTGAGAAAGGATTGGGGTGTGCTAAACAGACTTTCGCTCCGGTTGATCCGGAGAATGTCCCGGCTCCAGAAATCGCTCCTGACCTCGGCCCTCGAGGCCGTGAAGCCGGGTGGAACCGTGGTTTACTCGACCTGCACCGTGGCACCGGAGGAAAACGAAGAAGTCGTGGATCACGCCGTTAAGAGCGGTCTCGCCGCCGTGGAGCCGGTGAAGGTTCCCGGTCTGGTAACGAGACCCGGCCTCACCGAGTGGAACGGCAGAAAATTCGACGATTCCTTAGAGCGGTGCATCAGGATATGGCCTCAGGACAACGACACCCAGGCGTTTTTCGTGGCCAAACTGGTGAGAATATGAGGTTCGAGGTGCTGCGCGGGAAAAAGCGGGAGGAAATTCTGGGTTACCTTCAGGAGGAATTCGGCGTCGATCCGGAGTTCTTCTCGGACTACTGCCTGCTCCGTTCCGGGAACAGAATCTGGCTGGCTTCCCGGGACATCTGCGAAAAGGGCAGGCCCGAGTCCTTTCCGGCCGAGGCCGTTGGGCTTTCGTTCCTCAGAGTCGGAAAGGGTCTCAAACTGACGACCTCCGGCGCCCAGTTCCTGGGAAGCAGGATAAAGAAAAGGATCATGGATGTGGGTGAGGACGAGCTCGCGCGCCTCCTATCGGGTCTCGACCTGCGCGGAGAAGGTGAGGGTTACGTGGTTTTCCGGTTCCGCGGCGATGTCATCGGAATAGGAAGGTTCGTTGACGGAAGGGTGAAAAACATGATACCGAAATCCAGAAGGATTCCGCTTAAGGAGCTTTCGGGCTGAACGTAAGTTTTTTAAATTCCGGTGCAGTTATTATCTTCGGTGGTGCCGATGTGCGGAAAAATGGCTGCCGGCATAGGAATGATCCTGATCGCCCTGTGGCTTGTAATTCCGGGGATTTCCCTTCCGGTGATCGGGTCCTCCGGAGTCCTTTTCGATGATTTTCTCACCGTGGTTTTCGGCACGGTTCCCGCCCTCCTGCTCCTGGTCGGAGGGCTTCTGACCTGGATCGAGTGGGAGGAGCGGAAGTTCGAAAAACCCAAAAAGAGAAGAAAAAGATGAAGGGTCAGGCGGCCATCGAGTACTTGATGACCTGGGGCTGGATGATAGTTGTAATCGCTGTGGTATCCGCGGCTCTGTATTCCCTGGGTGTTTTCAACCCGTCGACCTGGGTACAGAAGAGTTCCCGCGGGTTTTCCTCGTTCTCGGTCGAGGACTGG
>WANL01000006.1 GCA_015521825.1 Candidatus Aenigmatarchaeota archaeon | reverse complement strand
ATTTTATAGGGTGGTGTCTCTGAAGGTGGAGCTTCACTGTCACTCGGTGTATTCCAGGGGGTCGAAGATTCCCTGGGAGGGTCTTTCCAGGCCGAAAGAGATCGCCGAAGCCGTGAAAAGGGCCGGGCTCGACGGCTTCTCCCTGACCGACCACAGGGTGACCGAGGGTCTTCCGGAAGCCCGGAAGTACGCCGAAAAGTACGGTCTCGTTTTCATACCCGGAGTCGAAGTCCAGACGCTCGACGGCCACGTGATAGCCCTGGGAATCACCGAACCCGTGAAAAACTTCAGGAGCCTCGAGGAAACCCTGGACGAAATAAGGTCCCAGGGAGCGGTCTCGGTGGCACCGCACCCTTTCGACATAAAGGGTGAGGGTCTGAGGCACAAGGCCGGAATGGTCGACGCCATCGAGGTTTTCAACTCCCTCAATCTGGACAAACTGAGTAACTTCGCGGCCAGGCGGTTCACCGAAAGGACGGGAAAGCCGGCGGTCTGCGGAAGCGATGCCCACAGCCTGGAGATGATAGGAGCGTCGGTAAACGAGGCCGACGCCTCTGATGCCGAGGAGTTCCTCAGAGCCGTGAAAAAAGGCCGGGTCTCGGTGTCCGGAAGCTACGTTCCGACCCAGGTGGTCATATCCTGGGCCAGGGAGAGACTCAGACTCTCCTATGGGGATGTTCTGAAATACGTGAGGAAGAACTACGGATTCCCGAAAAATCTGCTGGCCGAGTACATGCTTAAAAAGTTCGTGGCGTCCGAAAGCCCCTTCTGGAAGGTGCTCGCCTCGGTGGGTCTGAACATTTCCAGGATTTACGGCAGTTTCAAGATCCTTTCCTACTTTATCTGACGACCTTTATGGCCGCCACCGGGCACACCTTCTCGCAGATACCGCAGAGATTGCATAACGCGGGGTCGCAGGTCAGCGTCGAGTTCATCTCCAGCGCGAGGGTGGGGCAGACACCGACGCACGCCCCGCAGGTGTTGCACTTTCTCCTGTCAACGGTCCAACCCACTCTACCACCTCACGGAACCAGCCTTTTCCTGTCTCTCGGGAACAGGGAAGCCTCCCTTATGTTTTTCAGTCCCAGGAAAGCCATCACGAACCTTTCCAAACCGATGGACCACCCGGCGTGGGGAGGCATTCCGTACCTGAAAGCATTGAGGTAAAACTCGAAGCTCTCGACGTCCATGTTCCTTTCCTTCAAAACGGACTTCAGGAGCCCGATGTCGTGAATTCTCTGGGCGCCGGAACTGACCTCTATCCCGTTGAAAAGGAGGTCGAAACCCCTGCAAATTTTCGGGTTATCCGGCTCCGGCATCGAGTAGAACGCCCGCACCTCGGTGGGCCACTTCGTGATCACGACCGGGTTGAAAATCCCGCACAGCTTTCTCTCGGCTTCCGGGGTCAGATCCTCGCCCCACTCGAGCTCGATCCCGACCGATGAAAGCTCGTCCAGAGCCTTATCGTAGGTTATCCTCTCCGGCCTTCCGAACTCCGGTTTCGCACCGAGAACCCTGAGTTCACGGCGACAGCGTTTCTCCAGGTGCTCCGAAAGGTAGGAGAAGAACTCATCGTAGTACTTCAGAACGTCTTCCTCGCTTTCGACGAAGGCGACCTCTATGTCCATCTGAACGGCCTCGTTAAGGTGCCTCGGAGTGTCGTGTGGTTCAGCCCGGAAAGCCGGAGTAACGATACTGACCCTGTCCAGACCGGAAGCCATCAGAATCTGCTTGTAAAGCTGGGGACTCTGGGAAAGGAAGGCCTCCCTGTCGAAGTAGGCCAGAGGGAAAAGTTCGGCCCCGCCCTCGGTCGCGGCGGCAACTATGCAGGGCACGTTGACATTTACGAATCCCAGGCGGTCGAAACACTCGAGAAACAGGATTTTTACAGCGCTTTCGATCCTGAAGATCGCGGATATCTCCGGTCTCCTGAGGTCCAGGAACCTGGCGTTGAGCCTTGTGGGAAGTTCGGCAGGCGTTTTTCCCGTCACCTCCAGGGGCAGCGGGGTCTCGGACCTGGCAATCAGCTCTACTTCAGACGGCACGATCTCGAAGCCGCCGGGAGCCTTTCCAGACGCCCTCACGGTCCCGACCACCTTCACGACCGATTCCCTGGGAATCCCGGAGATCCGGGAAAAGACCTCTTCCGGCACCTCGCCCTTCTTAACAGTTAGCTGGACCGAACCCTCGCGGTCCGCGAGAATCGCGAACTTCAACCTGCCCAGGTCCCTGATTTCGCGCAGCCACCCCGAAAGCGTCACCTCGGCTCCGTCCATTTCCGGAGAAATCTCGGCGGAGTAGTGGCTCCTCAGCATAAAATAACACTTGTGACCGGATTTTATAAACTTTCGGCGCAGTACCTGCAGCAGTAAACCCTGCCGTTCTTCACGAAACCGTCCAGGACCCTACAACCGCAGTGCGAGCATACCTTCAGCCTCGGCTTGAGTGCGAGTTCTACCAGAAAACCGAATCTCTCGAGTTGTGAGGAGACGAACCGCTCGCCCTTTTCGGTGAGAGAGTAAACCTTCTTCCTTCCGTCCCGGGATACCGAGATCAGCCCCCTTTTCCTGAGCTCCGAGAGGAACGGGTAAATCTGGCCGGGGTTCACATTCCCCTTTATCCTCGCTTTCAGTTCTTTCATGAGCCCGTAACCGTGAAAGGGTCTTTCGAGAAGAAGAAATAAAATAAAAATCTTGACCAGGCTCCCGACCCTCATCTCCGTCACTCTTTCTTCTTCTTTTTCCTGCAGCAACCTCCCATTTCACCACCTCTTAAGATATTTATATATCAAAAATATAAATATTTATCGGTGATTCGTTGAAGCGGATGAGCGTGAAACCGAAAAACCTGAGCTGCGCCGGGTGCGCGGCCGAAATCGAGAAAAAACTCTCCGGAATCCCGGGAGTGGTCTCCGTCTCCGTGAACTTGGCTTCCGGAACCGTTACCGTCGAGTTCGACGAGAAAAGGGTGGGAGAAGCCGAACTTAAAAAGGTGCTGGAAGACCTGGGTTACCCGGTCATGAGAAGAATCGAGCTGAGAATCACCGGAATGCACTCCGACCACTGTTCCTCCCTCATTCAGAGGAAGCTGGAGAAAACCCCGGGCGTGCTCCGGGCCTCGGTGTCGTTCGCAAAGGGGAAGGCCGAAGTCGAGATAGACACCTCAGCGATCGATGAGGAAGGTGTGAAAAAGGTCGTAACCGACCTGGGTTACGGGGTGGGAACATCCGATGAGGTCGGGGATTACAGAAAAAGGTTCCTGATCTCCCTGATTTTCTCGATACCCCTTCTTTACTTCGGTATGGGATGGATGGTAGGACTTCCGGTTCCGTTCATTGAAAACAAACCGCTTCAGGCAGCGATCCAGTTCCTTCTGACAACTCCGGTCATTTTCGCGGCCTTCCGGCTCTACGCTTCCGGGTTCAAAAGCCTTCTGAGAAAGAGTCCGAACATGGACTCCCTGATTTTTATAGGAACCAGCGCCGCCTACCTTTACAGCATTTACGTGACCGCGGTCATCTTCGCCGGCGGCCCGTACGGCCTGGAAGACCTTTACTACGAGATAGCGGCTTTCATTCTGGTTTTCATCCTGCTGGGCAAGTACCTTGAAGCGGTAACGAAGAGGAAGACATCGGACGCCCTCCGGAAGCTGATGGGTCTCCAGCCGAAAACCGCCCGGGTCCTGAGGGACGGGAAGGAGGTCGAGGTCCCGGTCGAGGAGGTCGGGGTCGGCGACCTGGTCCTGGTAAAGCCCGGGGAGAAGATCCCGGTGGACGGCGTGGTTGTGGACGGAACCTCGGCCGTGGACGAAAAGATGATAACCGGTGAGAGCGTGCCGGTCCTGAAGAAGAAGGGGGACAAAGTGATAGGAGCTACCATAAACAAGAACGGCGTTCTGATCGTGAAGGCCACGGCTGTCGGAAAGGAAACCGTTCTGGCGCAGATAATAAAAATAGTAGAGGAGGCCCAGGCATCCAAGGCTCCGATCCAGCTGCTGGCCGATAGGGTCTCGAGGTACTTCGTTCCCGCCGTCATCGCGATCGCGGTCGGTTCCTTCGCATTCTGGCTCGCGGCCGGCTATCCCTTCGTTTTCGCCCTTACCGTTATGATAGCAGTTCTCATAATAGCCTGCCCCTGCGCCCTGGGTCTCGCCACCCCGACGGCCATAATGGTCGGCACGGGTCTCGGGGCCGAGAACGGAATCCTGATCAAAAACGCCGAGGTTCTGGAGAAAACACGTGAGCTGGACACCGTGGTTTTCGACAAGACCGGGACCCTCACGAAAGGCGAACCGGAGGTCACGGACTTCACGGACGAGAAGACCCTGAGGCTGGCGGCCATTGCGGAATCCGGAAGCGAACACCCGATAGGCGAGGCCATCGTGAAGGAGGCGAAAAAGAGGGGGCTGAAAATAGGAAAGCCCAGGAACTTCGAAGCAGTTCCTGGTAAGGGGGTCCGCTGCTTTTACAGGAAGTGGATTCTCGTGGGTTCGGCGGACTTTCTCGCGGAGAACGGGATTACCGGAATCCCGGATGTCTCGGATCTCGAGTCCGAAGGAAAAAGCGTGGTGCTTGTGGCCTACGGCGGGAAGTACGTCGGCCTCGTTGCGGTTGCCGACACCCCGAAGCCCGACGCGAAAAAAACCGTGGAACTGCTGAAAAAAATGGGGAAGGACGTCTGGATGATAACAGGGGACAACGAGAGAACCGCGAGAGCGGTCGCTTCTAAGCTCGGGATCGGGAACGTGATGGCCCGGGTCCTCCCGGCCGAAAAGGCTGAAAAGGTGGAGGAGCTGAAATCCGAAGGGCGGACCGTTGGTTTCGTCGGCGACGGGATAAACGATGCCCCGGCGCTCGCGAGAGCCCACGTCGGCATAGCCATGGGTTCGGGCACGGACGTGGCCCTGGAGACCGGGGACATAGTTCTGATGAAGGACCGGCTCACCGGTGTTGTGACGGCCATAGAAATAAGCTCGTACACGGTCAGGAAAATAAAGGAAAACCTGTTCTGGGCCTTTTTCTACAACGTTGTCGGAATCCCGATAGCGGCCGGGGTCCTCTACCCGTTTTTCGGCTTTCTCCTCAACCCGATGATAGCCGCGGCCGCCATGGCCTTTTCGAGCGTCAGCGTGGTCGGGAACTCACTCCTCATGAAGAGGTTCAGGCCCCGGGAGGCGGTGACCGGCTGAACGGCCGGGTCGGTTTCCCTCATTTTTTCACAACCGATTTGAATAACCCGACGGCTTCTCTGTGCCTTTCCCGGTTATTTCAAACCTAACCGTGAATTCGCATCCCCTTTAAGCAAAGAAAAATTTAAATAAAAGCCCTGAGAAAAACTATACATGCGGAAAGGTCTCGAGCTTCCGATGAACACCCTGGTCGTGGTTGCCATAGCGATAATAATTCTCCTGGCGGTTGCGGCCTTTTTCACCGGAATTTTCGGAAAAAGCGGAAAGAAGTGGGAGTACAAGCAGGAATTCGACGACGCGTGCAGAATATACGTTGCGAACGGGTGCAAAGGATCCGTTCCGGAACAGGTGAAAAACGCCTACGCCAAGTGGGTATCGGACGGGAAGAAAACGAATTACGACGATTTGCCGGAGACGGAGAAACCCCGCGATGAAGAACTGAAGAGAATGTGCAAGTGTCTGGTTTAGAGTTTTAAATCTTCGCGAAGATTTAGTTTTATGGGAAAGATAGGATTCTTTCCGGCGCTGGCGATATCCCTCGGAAGCGTTATCGGAACCGGGATATTCGTCATTCCCTCGGTTACCGTGGAGGAACTGAAGGGTCTATCTCTTCCGGTCTGGATAGCAGTCGGTCTCCTTTCCCTTCCCATGGCATTTTCGGTGGCAAGGCTTTCCGCCCTGTTTCCGAGGTCCGGAGGTCCCATGCTTTTCGTTAAATCGGCCTTCGGCGAATTTCCTGGTTTTCTCGCCGGATGGCTTTCCTGGACCGCTGCCGTGATGACCATAGCCAGCCTTGGTCTGGCGATATCGAAGTACCTCTCCGCCCTCGTTCCGGTCGATACCAGGCTCACGGCCTTTGCCGTGATCTCGGCGTTCACCCTGCTGAACTACGCGGGCCTGAAATTCGGTTACAGGGTCCAGGTAGTGCTGACGGCCGCGACCCTCGGAATTCTTCTCACCTTCCTTTCGTTCGGCGCCGCCTCGTTCGATCCGGAGAATCTCGATCTCCCCTGGGTTCTCTCGCTTCCGGCCCTTCTTCTCGTTCTCGAGCCGTTCATCGGCTGGGAGACCCTCAGCATAATGGCCGGAGAGGTGAGGAACGCGAAAAGGGCGGTCCCGTCGGCGATTAAGGTAACCGCGGTTACGGTCTTCGTTCTTTACACCCTCCTGATTCTTTCGCTGATCGGGGCCGGGGTTTCCTCCCTTCCGGACCTGCTGCCTCCGGGCCTTTACGTTCCGGCGATCGTTTCGGTAATCCTCGTCAACCTGGCCTGTCTGAACTCCTGGATACTCTCGGCCTCCAGGCTTCCGGTTGCTATGGTGAAGGAAAGGCTTCTTTCCTACTCCTTCGGGAAAATCTCGCGCTTCGGAACGCCTTCCACAGCCCTTTTCGTCCAGGCCCTGCTATCGTTCTTCGCGGTTTCCTTCGACTACGAGGGCTCGATTTACCTGATTCTGGCATCGGCTCTCCTGATGTACCTCCTGTGCTTCCTCTCCCTGCTCAAGATACGGAGGGATCCGCTGGCCGCGGTTTCCGCGGCCGCATCCGTGTTTTTCATCCTTCTACTATTCTCGGTCCCTGGCCCGGCCGCCGCGATCCTCCCGGTGATGGCCATGGCCGTTCCTTCCTTCGTTCTGGTCAAAATTTCGAACGACAGGGAGTTCGTGGAAAGATTTTACGACTCCTTGGCCTGGATGACCGACAAAATCCTTCCGAGATCCTACGTCAGGGAAAGACGGGAGGCCGTGAAAAACGCGGATATAAAACCGGGACACACGGTTCTGGACTACGGCTGCAACACCGGAGCCTCGACCCGCGAGATCCTGAGGATCCCGGGGGTGAAGGTAGTCGCGGTGGACATAGCGAAGAAGCCGATGGAAAGGGCGGCGAAAAAACTGAGGAAGGAAAGGAAGGGAGCCGTGTTCGTAAAGCTGACGAGACCCGCGCCCTTCGAGGACGAGACCTTCGACAGGATAGTGTCGGTCGGTGCCCTGGATCATTTCGAAAACCCTGTGAAGGAACTCGAAAGCCTTCGAAGGGTGCTGAAAAAGGGAGGGAAGGCCTCTTTCCTGGCTTTCGGCAGGAGTTTCGGCATACCTCCGGAGAGGTTTCTCAGGTCGGACAGGACACTGAAATCCGTTTTCAGAAGGGCCGGTTTCGAAAACGTGAGGATCGAGAGGAGGAAATCCGGATTCGCGGAATTCGTGTTCGTGGTTGCCGAGCGCCGGTAAGCAGGTGTCCCGGTCCGATTTGAAAAATTTAAACATTCACAAAGTAAATAATTCAGAAGGTGAAAAATGGAATTTGTAAACAGAGAAAGGGAAACGAATTTCCTTGAAGAACCCAGAAAACTCTCGAGGAATAAGTTATTCACCCTAACGATCTACGGTCCGAGGAAGGTTAAAAGAGATTTGGGGAAGATTCCTGGAAAAAAACTTATGAAATTGACATTGTTGCCCTGAATGAGCATACAAAAGAAATTTTGTTTTCAGAATGCAAATGGCAGAGCAGAGTTAACGCAGAAAAAGTTTGTAAGGATCTCGTGGAAAAAGCGCAGAATGGAATGAAAATCCTATAGAACACGCACCCTATAATATTTTTGAAACTTCTTTGGTTAAGCGATTCGGAAGGTCTACTAAAAATTTAAATATTCTGATCATAATAATAATTATCATGTTCAGAAAATTTGTAAACAGGAAATTCGAGCTTGATTTTTTATCTGAACGATGGAGAAGCAATCGATTTGAATTCATAGTAATCTACGGGAGGAGAAGAATAGGAAAGACAGAAATAATAAAACAGTTTATAAGGGATAAACCCCGCATCTATTTCCTTTGCGATAAAAAAGGGACCGAGGAGAACATAAAAAGGTTCAAGAAAACGGCAGCTCTTTACTTAAATGAACCGGAAATTGTCAGTAATGATTTGGAAGAAATATTTAAATGGCTTATCAAAAGGGTTAAAAAAAGGTTTGTGGTCGTTTTTGATGAATTTAGTTATTTGGTCGAAAAAGATTCCGCAGTACCTTCAGTTTTTCAACGTGTTATTGATGAAGTTCTCCGTCACACAAAAATTTTTCTAATTTTATGCGGTTCTTCGCTTTCAATGATGGAAAGGGGAGTGTTAAGCTACAAATCTCCTTTATATGGAAGAAAAACAGGTCATCTGAAAATAGAGAGGCTGCCTTTTTCTTCTTATTTCGAATTCTACCCGAAAAATGATTTTGAAAAAAATGTTGAGTTCTACAGCATTTCCGGAGGAATACCGTTTTATATGGAAAAATTTTCTGACGGAAAATCAACGCTTGAAAATGTGAGAACTGAGATTGTAAGTAGAACAGGAAGATTATACGAAGAGGTGGATTTTCTGTTAAAAGAAGAACTTAGAGAACCGGATACCTATAAAAAAATAATTGAAGCGATTTCTCTTGGGAATACAAAACTTGTGGAAATTGCAAACCACTCCAATATTCCGGCAAATCAATTAACAAAATATTTGGGCGTCTTGATAAATTTAGGGTTGATAAAAAAAGAAACGCGCGTTACTGAAAAAAATCCAAAAAGCAAAAGGGTTATTTATTCGATTCAAGATAATTTCTTCGATTTCTACTTCACATTCGTCGAGCCCTTCGAATCCGATTTGGTTATAGATGAATTTGAGGGATTTGAATCCAATTTCCTGAAAAACTTTAACTGCTTTGTAGGAAAGAAGTTTGAAAATCTGGTAAGAGAAGAGATAATTAAAAAACATTTCGGTAAAAGATTTAACAGAATAGGTAAGTGGTGGGGGTGGAAAAGAAAGGAAGAGAGAAGAGAAACACTTGAGATTGATGTTGTTGCGCTGAACGAAAAAACGAGGGAAATCCTTTTCGCGGAGTGCAAGTGGCGGTCCCGGGTTAACGCGGAAAAGGTGTGTAAGGAACTGGCCGGGAAAACGGAATACGTGCAGTGGCACAACGAGAAAAGAAAAGAATATCTGGCTGTTTTCGCGAAAAGTTTTTCAAAACGGATATCCGAGTTCGAGGGCCGTCCGGTTTTCTGCTTCGATCTGAAAGACCTGGAAAGTTTTTTGAGAAAACCCCGGCGGTCGGAACGGGTCGGAAACCGAACCAGATGAAGATAAACCAAAGGATGAAGAACAACCTTGGTTCGAAACAATAACGTAGAATCATTCGACATTCGGGTGGCGCGGAGGAATTCTTCCGCGATCCCGGAACTCATCGGTATGAGTTACGGAACCGGGAGGTAGGCGAAAGAATTTGAACGTGACAGGAAAGAACGGCGGAGGAAAGGGCTTCTCTCCCGGATACTCGGTAGATTTTTTCCTGTTAAGGTAGAGGTACAAGATTATCGTGA
>WANL01000005.1 GCA_015521825.1 Candidatus Aenigmatarchaeota archaeon | reverse complement strand
CACAGGCTTCACGGAATTTTCATAGCCTCCGGACCGGATTTGAAGAGGAGAAAGGTAAACCCTAAAATATACGACATAGCCCCGACTATTCTCCACCTTTACGGTCTACCGGTCCCTAGGGATATGGACGGTAAGGTACTGACAGAAATAATTAAGTCCAAATCCCGTCCTAGGTTTTGCGATCCATCCTTCTATGATAGAATTAAGGTTGAAAAGGGGATTGAAGAAGCCATAGGGGTGTTGAAAAAGTGAACGCACTTGTAGTTACCATCGATTCTCTGAGATTCGATGTTTTTGACAGGCTTATCGCTTCTGATGAACTCCCAAATTTTAAAAAGTTTTTGAGAAAAAGTCTTGTATTTTCCAACGCATATTCAAACGGACCTTACACCATGGCTTCTTTCCCTTCTATCTTAACCGGAACACATCCATTTTCTTCCGGCCCTTACGATTCTTTAGAAAGGAGAGTGATGATTTCCGAGATTTTTAGAAGCTCTGGCTACACCACCATAGGTATACCTAACAATCCTTTAATCTCGTCCGAAAGAGGATATGACAGAGGATTCGATGTTTTCATAAATCCGTGGGACCTCATGTCACCTGCAAAAAACAAACTGAGAAACATTCTAAAGAAAATACCGCCGCTGTTTTCGATTGTCAAGAAAATAAATAAACTCTTTTTCAGCAAAGGTCTTCCTTACACACCTTCCGAGGTTATCAATGAGCTTTTACTTCGTTCGCTTCCCGATGAAAAGTTCTTCGCATGGATACATTATATGGATGTTCACCATCCGTATTATCCCCCGAAAGATTACCTTCCGAAAAACATTTCTTCCGGAGAGGCAAAGAAGATAAACTCTCTGGTTGAAAAAGGTTTTAAAACTCCGGAAATCCTTAGAGATAAACTTAAAAAACTAAAAGTCTTGTACGAGGCAGAAGTTAAGCATGCGGATGAAGGTTTCGGAAAGCTTCTCGATGCTCTTTCCGAGAGGGGGTCACTCAAAGATACCTGTATAATTTTAACTTCGGATCACGGAGAGGAATTTTTGGAACACGGGGCCTTTGGGCATACAGGAATCGGAAACCGGACACACTTTTATAACGAACTTTTAAGAGTGCCCTTGGCGATTTTCTGGAAGCGCATTGAGCCCGAAAACAGAAAAAATGTCGTGGACCTCGTTTGCATCCCACCTACTTTATCCGAGATCTTTGGTTTAAATTTCTCTTTTTTCGAGGGGGAGAATCTTTTAAGATTGAAGAAGGACAAACCAGTTCTTTCGGAAGCTTCCAGAATCAACGGAGCCTTTAAGAGTGTGGATCCTAGGGAACGGACCTTTTCCTTTATAGATAACGGCTTAAAAATAGTTACTTCTCCGAGAACGGAACTTTTTGATATTTCCAAGGATCCGGGAGAAAAAAGTCCGATTCTCGATCCCGATGCCGTAAAAGAGATGATTCGAAGAGCGGAGAAGTACAGAGAAAGTTTTAAAAATCGAAGAAAGGAATTTATAAGCGATCTCGTTTCAGAAGCTTTGAAGAAAATAGAGGGATACTGATGAAACTCGAGGAAAAGGTCGAAAAAAGCAAGGAAATTCTGGAAGCCGCTATTGAAAAATTCGGGGAGAGGTGTGCGGTTGCCTGGACCGGAGGAAAGGATTCCACCGCCATTCTGGGGCTTTTAAAAGAGATGTACGGCAGGGTTCCGGTTCCCGTAATTTTCGTGGACACAACCGTGGAATTTCCAGAAACCTACGAATTCATCGAAAAGATCAGGTCCGAGTGGGACCTGGATTTAATCGTCGCGAAGAACGAGGAAGCCCTTAAGACTATAAAGATCGCGGAAGACAAGGAGCTGTGCTGCAGGCTTTTAAAAATAGAGGCGCTTAACAAGTGTATCCGGGAAAAAGGTTTCAAGGCGGTCGTAACCGGTATAAGGTGGGACGAGCAGGAAGCCAGGTCCGGAGAGACCTTCGTTTCCAGAAGGGAGAATCCGGATCACCTGAGAATTCACCCCATTCTTCACTGGACGGAAGGAGATGTGTGGGAATTCATAAAAACCAGAAACTTACCGGTTCATCCGCTTTACTCTAAGGGCTACCGCAGCATAGGTTGCGAGCCGTGTACGGAGCCGACACCGGAAGGAGGAAGGGAAAGGGACGGGAGAGCCCAGGACAAGGAAGAAATAATGGAGAGGCTCAGGAAGCTCGGATACTTCTGAGCCTGAATCTAATACCTTCCAGTACTATGAACGCGAGAACCCCGAAAACCATTCTGAGACCTCGGATAACCCCGGAAGGTTTTCCGTATCTTACCCGCACCGGAACCTGAACTATTTTCAGTCCGGATTCAACGGCCGAGGCCAGCAACGAGTTTTCAACGATGTAGCCTCCGTGAACCCTTAGCTTTTCGGAAACAGTCTTTTTAAACGCGAAAAGTCCGCAGTTCGTGTCCTCAAACTTGGTTCCGAAAAAGAGGTTGAAAAAGAACCTCCAGAGAAAATTACCCAGTCTGTGGCGCAGCGGCATTTTTCCGAAATCCCTCTTGCCGATCGCGAGGTCCGCGTCTTTCAAAAACTTCAGCAGTTTTTTCCCGTCTTTTACCGGGAACTGGCCGTCCCCATCTATGACGAGGATCAGGTCTCCTCTTGCGTTTTTTATTCCGGTCCTCAGAGCCTCTCCCTTTCCGAGATTTTTGCCGTGCCTCAGGACTTTGACCCCCAGGTCTCTGACGATTTTCCACGTTCTATCTGTCGATCCATCGTCCACCACGAGAACCTCGCAGTCCGGAAGCTCCTTCCTCACCTCTTTTAAAACCCTTCCGATCTTTTTTTCCTCGTTGAAAACTGGAATCACGACGCTGACCTTCACGAAATTAATTTAACTCCCGGTAATTAAAACTTATTCCCCGATCCGGCTTTCGAAGGCGGATGCCGGAAGCTCGTAGACCTTCACAGTGTCGGTCAGGAGCACGGGTTTGAATTTTTTCAGCCCCTTCCCGTCCAGGAAAAACATCTTCGTGAACAGAGAGTCTCTCAGGTTCGGGAATATCACGACCGCGTACCTCCAGTCTTCCCGTATATACACGGTCGCGTTTATGATCCTTCCCGAAAGCTTTTTGCCCAAAGCCTTTTCCACGGCTTCGGTGTCATTAAAGGTAAAGTTCCTGAAATTTCCGGAGTCATCGTAGAACCACACCTCGCGGAAGAGGTCGCCGTATCCGTCTAAAACCGGAACCGGGACCCCGAGAAGGTAAACGGACACCGAATCCCTTCCGGAGGAGAACACCACCTTCTCTCCGGTGTACGCCGTTGGCGTCATGATCACGTAGCTCGGGGCGTCCTTTCCGGTACCGAATTTGATGGCCCAGGGGAACTTGGCGATAAGGTCTTCCGAGGCTATCCAGTAAAGCTCGGGTGAGGTTCCGCGATACCTTTTCAGAATTTCAATCGCCTCGTCCTCACTACTCGTTACCAGAACCTTTCCGAGGTCCATTATTCTCTGGTTTATCCCGTAAAGACAGTCGCTGCCGCAGTGTGCCCCGTCCGCTATCACCCTGCGCTCACCGTACCCGGTTATCATGTGACCCGGGTCCCACCACGTTCCCACGAGGGCGAGCTCCGGGGTTTCGTTCCTCAGAAAATCCCAGGTCCGGGACCAGTCCGGGTTTTCGCTCGGTTTCAGGATCGGAGCGAGATAAAAGCCCGAGGCCATGAACGAGAATGCCAGGAAAAGAGCGGCCCCGACGGTAAAGGGTTTTATCGACTCCTTTCTCCAGGTAAGCGGAAGGGAAGCCCCGACGAGCGTGAGGATGATGGCCGAGGAAAATATGGTAAACCTCACTCCCTTGATGACCGGGAGGACCAGGGCGACGACCATCAGAGCCACCACCAGACTAAGGCTTTTCAGATCCCCTTCCCTGAAAAATCGGCGGACCAGAAGCAGGGGAACAAGGAGAATGAAAAAAGCGAGCACGATGTTTTCGATTCCGCCGGTCGTAAACCCTCCAGCGGACCGTATCCACAGAGTGATGTCGGTGAACGGAGAGGTCTGAAGCTCGGCTATGGAAATGTTAACTATCCACTGGTACGGATTTATCGCAAACGCGAAGAATCCTAACAGGGTGGAAACTGGGGAGAGGGAAAGAAAGAAACCGGTCGGGAACAGGAGCAGGAACAGCGCGCCCAACCAGGTAAGTTGTTTTCTTCCAAATGCTTCAGGATTCTCCGGAAGGCGGGGGAGAAATTTGAGCAGGCAGGAAAGGAATACAGACCCAAGGAGAAGGAAAAAGGACACCCAGAACATCTGCCAGGTGGCCATGAAGGCCACGAAGCCGACAAAGGCTAAGGAAAAGTTCTTAATTGAAGGACTTTTCAGGAACCGGAAACCGAGGTAAAGCGTGAGAAGCATGAAAAACAGGACCAGCTGATCGGTGTCGTAAGAGGAACCGAACGTTCTGGAAAGGATCTGGGGTGCGAAGCCGACGAAAGCCGCGGCCAGAAGCCCGCCCCTTTCGTCCGACAGTTCCCTTGCGAGAAGGTACGCAGGAATCAGTATGAGCGCACCGTAAAGGGCCGAGGAGTAAGCCGCCACGGTTTTGAGGTCCACCCAGGAAAAGATCCGGGCAAGAATCCCTGTGAGGTAAAACATCAACGGAGGATTCGTGTTCAGCCTTCCGGGATAGTACGTCAACTCGTCCCACACCGGGAGAAAACCCCACTGAACGAAGTACTTAGTGAACCGGTACTGAAAAACCGGATCGTAGTCCAGGAGGACGCCGTCGTTTATGCTCAGGGTCCTCATATAAAAGGAGAGGAGGAAAAGAACCGCGAGCACCGCAAGGTATCTGTTCATTCTCTCACCGAATTTCCGGTCTGAGCCCGAAGAGTCTGGCGGCCTCTTCTGACAGCGGGTACAGGTTTTCCTTCCGGTTTTTAAGATCCGACACCTTCCTTACCCTCTGCGAGGCGCATATCATTTTCAGCTCCTCTGAAACGGCCGCCACGAAATTCGATATTCCCTCCCCGGACTCCAGCTCCTTTCCGTCTGGATAGTTTTTGGCGTTCGCCGCGATCAGCATGGGTCTTCCCATGGCAACGCCGGAAGCCCCGAGCATTAGGGCCTTCGCCACGTCAGCTCCATCGGCGTAACCTCCGGCAAGCAGTACGTCGAAGCCCGCTTTCAGTTCGGATGAGAACAGCGCCGCCGACGGAACCGAGGTTTCGTTCATCACTACCCAGGGGGACATCCCGGTCCCTCCGCCGAACCCGTCCACGGTGAGGCAGGAGATCTTCAGACCGTAGTTCCTCTTTGCTTTTTCCAGTAAGTCGATGAGCCTTCTTATCCCGGTCCCAATTCCGGTCTTCACCCAGATCGGAAGCCCGGTTTCACCGGCTGATACGAGGACCCTTTCCAGGGACTCCGGGGTGAGAGTTCCGGGATCCGAGTGTCTCTCGAAATTCCCGTCACCGGTTTCCCTCACTGTGTAACCCATTTTTCTGTACTTCTCGGCTTCCTTCGGATCCGAGAACTTTATCTCGCCGCCGAGTCCCTGCTTCGCTCCCTGACCGAGCTTTATCTCGATCCCCATGGCACCCAGGGACTCCGCGATTTCCAGGATCCCGGCCCTCATTTCGTTCGCGTTTCCCTGGACGAGAATCCCTCCGTAACCGTCGTAGTGGTCGAGAAACGCGCGGATCCTTTTTTCGAGCCCTTCCTTTCCGTAGGTGGAGAAAACGTTCTCTCCCACAACTATCGGAATCCCTGCCTTAGCGGCCCCGATCGACAGCTCTTCGGCGAGGTTTGCCGCGACCCTGGTCGATCCCATCGCGGCCACCGTGACAGGAGCCCTGCATTTGAAGCCGCCTATTTCTACCTCGGTTTTAACCTCGGTGAACTCCACAGCCTCTCCGAAGAGTTCGGGCAGGATTTGAATGTCCTCAAGATTCGGAACCCTCTTTTCCGCCCCGAACTGGGCGGTACCGAAAGGCTGCGGGAATACCGGTCTTCCGGTTTTCGCCTTCAGCCCGACTTCGCACAGCCCGTCCATCACGCAGATCGAGCAAAGACCGGACTGGGACTGGTGTTCCTTGAACGTGAGCCTGGTTCTGGAAACCACGTCGGCGTTGAGATGTCTTCTCAGGGGACGCTGCTCCACAGAATCACCTTTAAATATAAAAGCGGGAATAATATAAAAAGGTGGTGGTTGTGACTAAGAAGAGGGCACCCCTCTGGTTCGAAGGCTTCGACACGATCTCCAGGATTCACGAAGAGATTCACAGACTGATGAAAGAGGCTTTTCTCGGTCCGGCCGTTCCGGTTGACATTGAGGACCGGGGGAAGAAAGTAATTGTGAGGGCCGATCTCCCGGGATTCGCGAAGGAAGAGATAACTGTCAGGGTGAGTCCGTCGAGGGTTGTAATCGAAGCCGAGAAAAAGTCCAGAAAGTCGGTTAAAAAGGACTCCTTCTACCTGAGCGAGAGGAGCTACGGATCCGTCAGGCGTGTGGTCAGCCTTCCTTCGGAGGTGGATCCGGAAAAGGGTACGGCCAGATTCGAGAACGGTGTCCTCGAGATAGAGCTTCCGAAAGTTTCTTCCAGGAAGGAGAGGAAGCTCAAAATCGGGTAATTACTTCAAAACCCTTCTCCCGGCGAATGAAAAGAGGAAAAATACCGGTACTGTGAAAACGCTGTAGAGGATAAGCGCCAATAAACCCATTACCGCGTTCGATCCGTAAACGGCCGTGTGGGCCAGGAGAAAGAGCGTGGAGAGGATGAAAATCGAGATGATGGATGCTATTCTCTCTGTGAATCCGAGCTTTCCGGAAAGAAAGCCACATAGAGCGAAGCCGGCAAACATCAGGACGAGAGCGTCGAGAAGGACCGAGGAAAGTACGAAAACGCCGCCGAGAATCCCCAGACCCATGACTTCCAGGACCCTTTTCATATTTTAAACTTTAAATCGAGGAAGTATTTAACTTTTACCGCTTGTTGATTTATTTGTTTTCTATTCCGTCGTCCATACAGAGGATTGATTAATCAATGTGGATCGAAATTTCCCCCGGTCTGCCCCTTTCTCCGGTTACCTCGAACTTCGCTCCGAGAAATTTTTCCGTGACCCAGATGTTCGTGAGGCAGTGATTCGTTATTTCAGCCACCGAGACCCTGCCTCCGGAGAGGGCGAGAAAGGGAATTATCTGGTCGGCCGCGTGTCTGTCGAGGGCTGCCCCGGATTCGTGGAATTTCAGGAATTTTTCCGCTGCCTCCCTTCCCACTATCTCGGCCCTCTTTCCCGGCTCTCCCAGGGCGTCCGACCCGAGGGCCGAGTTTTCGTAATCCCCGGCCACCACAATCCCGGATCCGGGGCACACCGACTCCGGGTACTCGCACTCTGCTGTTACCCGGCCTAATTTTTCGAGGATCTTTTTCGATCCTTCGACCTGGCGATCGGCCACGCCACGGAGCGAGGAAGACGCGACCGAAATTACCTTTATTCCGTTCAGGGAGCCGCGATCCACCATTTCTATCGGTTCCGGAGACCACCTTCCGACACTTACCTCCAGTTCGGCTCCCCCCTTCGGGTAAAAACCGTGCCGTTCGACCCTCACTTCGGCCTCGAAACCGAAGCGACTCAGAACCGGGAGAAGGATCCGCTGAATGTACGGAATCGGCGGTGCGAATTTTCCGAACGTCGCACCCCCCTTTATCTTTATTTCCGCGCCCCTGATGGACGACGGAAGGAAAAGCGTCTGGAGCACGAGACCGACGGATCCGGCGGTCGGGATCGAAACCTCAACGCTCTTTTTGAACTCCTCTCCGGGGTAGAACTTCACCTCGGTGCTTCCGGGATAGTCCCCCTCGAGGGATCCGCCGCACAGTTCGGCCAGCGCTCTGATTCCGAAGAGGTGCTGGGGCATAAGACCAGGCTTCGGCCTTTTCGCCCGGATGTTGAAAATCCTCACGGACTTTCCTGTAATACACGCGAGGGCGGCTGCGGTCCTCACGATCTGGCCGCCGCCGGAGCCGTAGGATCCGTCTATTTCTATCACGGTTACACCTCTAGGGTGTCCCCGTTTTCCGGAGCCGAAGCCTGTATTCCCAGGTCGTTTTTCACCTCTTCGGCGAACCTTTCGCACTCATCTCCGTGTATCACTATCACCCTCTCGGGCGAGGTTTTTCTCAGAAATTCCAGGAGCTCGGACCTGTCGGCGTGGGCCGAGAAATCCAGGTATTCAACACGCATCTCGACCTTGAACTCGGTTCCGTTTCTGTAGTACCCTGTGTCCAGAAGGGTTCTTCCGGGTGTTCCGGGAACCTGGAATCCGGTGAATACAAGGGAGCATTCCGGTCTGTTTCTGAGTTTCTTCAGGTAGGATATTATCGGTCCGCCGGACAGCATCCCGGAGGTCGTGACCACCACAGACGGCCTTTTAAGGGCAATCTTCCTGTCCCTGTGGTCGAAGATCGGTACCGCCCTTTCCGCAGCCTTTCTGAGAGCCTCCGGATCCTTCAGGAACTCTGGATACGAAAGCGTTATGTCCAGGGCTTTCTTTGCCATACCGTCCAGGTAAACCGGACAGGGAACATCGTAGTGATCCAGGACCATGAGGATTTCCATGGACCTCCCGATCGCGAAGCAAGGAATCAGGACCACCCCGTTCTTGGACAGGGTTTCTTCCACTATTTCCACCAGCATTTTTTCGACCTCTTCCCTCGGGGGATGCTCCTTGAAGGCGTAGGTACTTTCCACCACCATAGTCTCCACGTTCTTTACATCGAAATCGGCCCCGCGCAGGAGCCTTGTGTCGCTGAGCCTGAAGTCGGATGTGTAAAAGAGTTTTTTATCGATCAGAGCACCGAACGAGCCCGGGACGTGCCCCGAGTTGTAGATGTCTATAAGGGTATCACCTATCTCGAACTCCTGACCGAAGGTTACCCTTACCTTCTCCATTCTGGACACGTCCCTTTCCGAAAAGTAAACCGGGAGGTGCTTAGACCTCTGAACTTTTATGCTGTCCCTGAGCAGGAGGTCCGCCTGCTCCAGAGTGGCCGCGGTGGAGAAGACCCTGGACCTGACCGACGGAACCATTCCAGAGTGATCCAGGTGGGGATGCGTGAGGAGAACGGCGTCTACTTTTCCGGAGGGGAGCGGGATTTCCCCGGTTTCAACTTTGACTCCGCAGTCGAGAAGTATCCTCCTGTCGGTTTCCAAGAGGACCGCGTTCCTCCCGACCTCCCTGCATCCACCGAGGAATTTAATCCTCATAATCAGAGATTGGAATATTCATTTAAAACTTTACCGGCCGAAGTTTTTTATACTTCCCTTCGGAACTTATATTATGGACACCGAGAGGAGGGTTGAACTGATTCTGAAAGAGCCAACCGAAGAAGTTGTAACAGAGGAGGACTTAAGAAAATTACTGGAGACGAATGAAAGACCGGTCGCGTACGACGGTTACGAACCTTCCGGACTTGCCCACATAGGTACGGCCCTGCTCAGATCGATAAAACTTGAGGATATGCTCGAGGCAGGGTGTAGGTTCAAGCTGCTGGTTGCCGACTGGTTCGCGTGGATTAACAACAAGATGGGTGGGGATCTGGAAAAAATACGTAAAGTTGGTGAATACCTGGTCGAGGTATGGAAGGCACTCGGGGTGGACACGGATAAAGTCGATGTGGTGTGGACCAGCGATGTTGTGAAAGATTCCGACTACTGGAAACTCGTTATAGATGTCGCTAAAGTCACCACGGTAAAAAGAATGATCAGAGCATCCACCGTGATGGGCAGAGAAGAAGGGGAAATGCAGTACGCGGCCCAGATTTTCTACCCGGCAATGCAGACCGCCGATCCTTTTTACCTCGGAGTGGATATTTGCCAGCTGGGAATGGATCAGAGGAAGTGCACTATCCTATCGAGGGAAATCGGCCCGAGAATCGGAAAGTGGAAAACAGTTTCCGTTCACCATCACCTTCTCATAGGTCTCCAGGGTCCCGGAAAGATGGGAAACCCGGTAGAAAGCAAAATGAGCAAGAGCAAACCGTCAACATGTATATTCGTTCACGACACCGAAGAGGAGATAAGAAAAAAGATCTTAAACGCGTTCTGCCCGGAGAAGGTGGTTGACAGCAATCCGGTTTTGGAAATCTGCAGGTACATCATCTTTAGAAAGACAAAGTCTCTGAATATCGAGCGGCCTTCGAAATACGGGGGCGACGTAGAATTCTGGAGTTATAAAGAACTCGAAGACTCGTACAGAAAAGGTGAGTTACACCCGAAGGATCTGAAGGAAGCCGTGGCCAGGGAACTTGAAAAACTTATAAAACCGGTGAGGGAATACTTTGAAAAGAACAGGAAAGCCAGAGAACTTTACGAGACCGTGAAGAGCTTTCATGTGACGAGGTGAACCAATGCTCGACATAAGGCTGATAAGGGAAAAACCCGATCTGGTCAGGGAGAATCTCGAGAGAAGGGGAGATCCCCGGGTCGTTCGGATCCTCGAGGAGGTTCTCGAGACAGACAGAAAGTGGCGGGAAGTGAAGAGGGAGGCCGAGCAGCTCAGGTCCGAGAGGAACAAACTCTCCCTGAAAATATCGGAGATGAAAAAGCGAGGCGAGAACACGGCTTCCGAAGAGTCCCGGGTCCGGGAGATAAGGGATGAAATAAAGCTCCTGGAAGAAAAGGCCGAAGTCCTTAGAAACCACCTGGACGCCCTTCTCATGAAGCTTCCGAACCTCCTTCACGAATCCGTGCCGTACGGAAAGGATGAGAACGATAATGTCGTCGTGAGGGTCTGGGGAAAGCCGCCGAAATTCGATTTCGAGCCGAGGAACCACCTCGAGATAGCCGAGCATCTGGGTCTCATAGACAGAGAAAGGGCCGGTAAGATCGCCGGTAGGGGATTCTACTACCTCAAAAGGGAGCTCGTGCTGCTCGACATGGCCCTTCAGAGATTCGCCATGGACTTTTTGGTCCGGAAAGGCTTCATACCCGTGGAACCGCCATTCATGATGCGGACCGCTCCGTACAGGGGCGTTATAGACTTCGAGGATTTCGAGGACATGCTTTACAAGGTCGAGGGATACGATCTAAGACTCATAGCAACCTCCGAACACCCCCTGGTTTCCATGTACGCCGGGGAGGTTCTCGACCGATCCGATCTCCCGATAAGGCTCGCGGGAATCAGTCCTTGCTTCAGGAGGGAGGTCGGTACGCACGGAAAGTACACCAAAGGCCTCTTCAGGATGCACCACTTCAACAAGGTCGAGCAGGTGGTTTTCTGCCACCCGGATGAGTCCTGGGACATTCACGAAGAACTCCAGAGAAACTCCGAGGAACTGTACCGGAAGCTCGGCCTTCACTACAGGGTGGTTAATGTATGCACCGGAGACATGGGAAATGTGGCCGCGAAAAAGTACGACATAGAGGTCTGGATGGCCGACGGGGTCTACCGGGAAGCCGGGTCCAACTCGAACTGCACCGACTACCAGGCGAGGAGACTGCATATAAGGTGGAGGGAAGCCGAGGGAAAGCGCCCGGAAGGGTTCGTGCACACCCTGAACAACACCGCGCTGGCTACGTCGAGAACGATGGTGGCGATTCTCGAGCAGTACCAGAGAGAGGACCACGTAAAGGTTCCGAAGGCACTGGTTCCTTACTGCGGTTTCGATACCATTCCCTCCTCTTAAGCCTTCCGGTAGATTCCGAAAAGCTCCTGACGATCCTGGAGAAAATAATCCGCTCGGTAATAGAGTTGATTCTCTCGCTCATCTCGATCTTTTTCTCGCTTCTGGGCTGACCCGGAAAGTATTTAAATCTGCCTATATTATTAATCAGCATGCCGAGGACGGTGATCATAGCCGAGAAGCCGGACGCCGCCTTCAACATAGCCAGGGCCCTTGCCGAGGGAAAGCTCGTCAGGAAGAAAAGTTCCTACGGCGTCGAGTACTACGAGTTCGAAAGGGGTGGAAAGAAGCACCTGGTCGTTCCCGCGGTAGGACACCTGTTCAACCTGAAGCACACCGGAAAGGGATGGGGCTACCCGATCTTCGACGTGGAGTGGGTCCCTTCGTTCAAAGCCGTTAAAAGGTCCTCATTTTCCGAGAAGTACTTCAGGACCATTCAGGAGGTTGTCTCCGATGCCGACGAGTTCGTTTCGGCCTGCGACTTCGACAACGAGGGAAGCACAATAGCCTACAACATTCTGAGGTTCATTTGCGGCACCGAGAAGGCCAGGAGGATGAAGTTTTCGACCCTCACGAAGCCGGACCTCGTGAAGGCCTACGAGGAAATGAGCCCGGAGCTGGATTGGGAAAACATCGAGTGCGGCCTGGCCAGACACGAACTGGATTTTTACTACGGGATAAACACCACCCGCGCCCTCACCACGGCCATAAAGAAGTTTTCCCCCAGGTTTTCTATACTCTCCAGCGGAAGGGTTCAGGGTCCGACCCTGGTCCTCCTCGCCGAGCGGGAGAAGGAGATAAAAAACTTCAGGCCGGAGCCTTTCTGGCAGATCGAGGCGGTGCTTTCTTCCGGAAGGTCTGAGTTCAAAGCGGTTTACGAAAAGGAAAGGGTGTGGGACCGAAATGAAGCCGAGAAGGTAGCCGAGAGTTCCAGGGTCGATCGGGCCAAGGTCCTTCTGGTCACGAAGAGGAAGTACCTCCAGAAACCGCCCGCTCCCTTCAACATCACCTCGCTTCAGACCGAGGCCTACAGACTATTCGGGTATTCGCCCCAGCAGACCCTTAACATAGCTCAGGAACTGTACACAAAGGCCTACATAAGCTATCCGAGAACGAGCAGTGAAAAGCTTCCACCCCAGATAGGGTACCGCGAGATCCTCGAGGCCCTGTCCTCGGTCAGGGAGTACGCCCCGATCTGCAGGGAGCTACTTTCTGGCGAGCTGAATCCGGTGGAGGGGAAGAAGAAGGACCCTGCCCATGAAGCGATCCACCCGACCATAGAGGTTCCCAAAAATCTCGGGGGACCGCAGAAGAAAATATACGATCTTATATGCCGGCGATTCTTCGCGGTTTTCGGCAAACCCGCGGTTCGGGAGACCGTGAAAATGGTTCTCGACCTCGGAGGAAACAGATTCGTTCTCACCGGCAGAACGACCCTCGAGAGAAACTGGATGGATCTTTACGGTCCCTACGCGAAGTTCGACGAGACCGAGGTACCGGACGTGAAAAAAGGCGAATTTCTGAAGGTCGTCCGGGTGGATCTTCTCGAAAAGGAGACCCAGCCACCCCAGAGGTACACCCAGGCATCGATAATAAAGGAGATGGAGAAGAGGGGTCTCGGGACCAGGGCCACGAGGGCCTCGATTCTCCAGACCCTTTACGACAGGGGTTACATAGAGGGGAAGAGCATAAAGGTTACCGAAATAGGGATGAAGGTCGCCGAGGTTCTCAAAAAGTACGTTCCGGACCTCGTTGACGAGAAGCTCACCAGAAGGTTCGAGAAGGACCTCGAGAAAATCTTCGAGGGGAAGGTGAAAAAGGAAAAAGTACTTAAAAAGGCCAGGGAGGAGCTCGAAAAGATTTTTGAAAGGTTCAGGGAAGTGGAGGAAAAGGTCGGAAAGGGACTCGGCGAGGCTATAGTGAAGACGCAGGACGACATGGCGACCCTCGGGGATTGCTCGTGCGGCGGGAAGCTCAAAATACTGTTCAGCCCGGCGACCAGGAAAAAGTTCGTGGGCTGCACCAACTACTCTGTCTGCGCTTCCTGCGGTTCGGAGAAAAAGAAGTGTGAATGCGGCGGGTGGTCCCCGAAGTGCTCCAGGGGTTATCCGCTTCCGCACAACGCCTCCTTCCAGAAAACCGGGAAAGTCTGCGATAAGTGCGAGACACCCGTGATCCTGGTTCTCAGGAAGGGACGGAGACCGTTCAGGATGTGTCTGGATCCGGGATGCGAAACCAAGTCGGAATGGGGAAAAAAACTAAAACAGCCTTAACCTCGAAACCTCCTTTATGCCTTCCTCGACTATCTGAAACTCCGTTCTCGCGTCTTCCGGGAGCGACCTTCCTCTGACCACCCTGGCCATCCTGTGGCCGGTTCTTCCGGCGTGCGAGAGTTCGACGATGTTCTTAGACCACCACTTCACTATGTTTCTGCTCGACATTTCGATTTTCCCCGTATCCAGGTCCGCGTAAACCTGGTTCGTTATGACGACCGGAATGTCTCTTTCCCTGGCAACCCTCGAGAGGATCGAAAGTTGGGTGGCGAGCTCTCTGTTCACGGCCTGGGCATTTTTCTCGTTGATCGCGATTCTCCACAGGGCCACTATCGAGTCCACGACCACGAGACCGCATCCTCGGGATTCCGACGGAATCCTTCTTATCGTTTTCACCTGTTCTTCCCATGTGCCCGGCTGGAAGAGCCTGACCTTACGGAACTCGAAATCCGGGCAGATCTGCCTCAGTCTTTCTGCGGAAAACCCACCCTCGGTGTCCACGAAGAGGACTTTTTTTCCGCTTTTGACGGCCGAGACCGTGGCGCAGAAGCACATAAGGCTCTTTCCGCTGGCCGGGGGACCGTAGAAATTCGTTATACATCCGGGTTCCAGACCGCCGCCGAGAAGCCTGTCGATGGGAGGGGAGATCGAAACCCTCATAGTGAAATTTTACCGGTTCACATTTATATATCCGATGCGGGAAATATTTCCATATGGAAGAGGTCAAACTCAAGGTCGGGGAGCTTACCGGTAGGGAGGATTTCGGCCGAGGGATCGCCAGGATAGACACCAAGGTCATGAAAAAAATAGGCGTTAGGGAGGGTGATCCGGTCGAGATCGTGGGCAAGAGGTCTACCGTTGCCGTCGCGGTCAGGTCCTATCCGGCAGATGTCGGCCTTAACCTTATAAGGATCGACGGTCTGGTCAGAAAGAACTGCGGGGCCTCCATAGGCGAGATCGTAAGGGTCAGGAAGGCCGAGGTGAAGGACGCGAAGCGCGTTGTTCTCGCACCGGTTGAAAAGGGGATCATGCTTCACATCTCCCCGAACCTCCTGAAGCAGAATCTCTACATGAGGCCGCTGGGAAAGGGCGACATCATCATCGCGAATCCGGCTTTCAGGAGATCCCGCAGGGGCGACTTCTTCGAGGAAATCTTCGGAGTCGGTATCGAGGAGGTTTTCTTCCCCCTGGGTTCCGAGACCAAGCTGATAGTCACCAAAACCGAGCCCAAGGGCTATGTAAGAATAACGGACGAGACCGAGATAGAGCTTCTGCCTCAGGCCGTTGAAATAGAAGAGGCCAAGATACCGACGGTTACCTACGAGGACATAGGCGGAATGAAGGAGGAGGTAAGGAAGGTCAGGGAAATGATAGAGCTCCCGCTCAAGCACCCCGAGGTCTTCGAACGCCTCGGAGTGGAACCTCCCAAGGGAGTGCTTCTCCACGGTCCTCCGGGAACCGGTAAGACCCTGCTCGCAAAGGCCGTTGCGAACGAGGCCGGAGCCCACTTCATTTCGGTGGCCGGACCCGAAGTAGTCAGCAAGTGGTACGGCGGTTCGGAGGAAAACCTCAGAAAGATATTCGAGGAGGCCGAGAGAAACGCACCCTCTATAATCTTTTTCGACGAGATAGACGCCATAGCCCCGAGGAGGGAGGAGGTCACGGGTGAGGTCGAGAGGAGAATGGTTTCCCAGCTGCTGACCCTCATGGACGGTTTGAAGTCGAGGGGAAAGGTCATAGTCATCGCCGCTACGAACAGACCTAACGCGATAGACCCGGCGCTGCGCCGCCCGGGAAGATTCGACAGGGAAATCGAAATAGGGATACCCGACAAGAAGGCGAGAAAGGAGATCCTTCAGATTCACACCAGGTACATGCCTCTGGACAAGGACGTCGACCTCGACGAGCTGGCAGAGATAACCCACGGTTTTGTCGGGGCCGACATAGCCGCGCTCTGCAAGGAAGCCGCGATGTACGCCCTTAGGAGAATCCTGCCCCAGATCTCGGGAATAGAGGAAGGTGAGCCCATTCCGAAGGAAATTCTCGAGAACCTTAAGGTGACCAAAAAGGACTTCCACTACGCTCTGAAAATGGTCCAGCCCTCCGCCATGAGGGAGGTCCTGGTCGAGATCCCCAAGGTCCGCTGGAAGGACGTCGGCGGACTCAAGGATGTCAAGAAGCTGCTGAAGGAGACCGTTGAATGGCCCCTCAAGTACCCGGAAAGTTTCAGGAGAATGGGGATAAACCCGCCTCGCGGAATCCTTCTTTACGGACCTCCTGGCTGCGGTAAGACCTTCCTGGCAAAGGCCGTTGCGAACGAGGCCGGTGTCAACTTCATCTCGATAAAGGGTCCGGAGCTCCTTTCCAAGTGGGTCGGAGAATCCGAGAAACATATAAGGGACGTTTTCAGAAAGGCCAGACAGGTTTCACCCTCTATAATCTTTTTCGACGAGATAGACGCCATAGCCCCGAGGAGGGGTCTGGAAGTCGGTACGCGGGTGACCGAGCAGGTGGTTTCCCAGATTCTCACCGAGATGTCCGGTCTCGAGGAGCTCGGGGACGTGGTCGTCATCGCCGCTACCAACAGGCCGGACATCCTCGACCCGGCCCTCCTCCGCCCGGGGAGGTTCGATCAACTCGTTTTCGTTCCGCCGCCGGACCGGGAGGCCAGAGTGGAGATATTCAAGGTTCACACAAGGAAAATGCCCCTCAAGGACGTTGACCTGGAGAAACTCGCCGACTCCACCGAGGGATACTCCGGCGCCGACATAGAGGCCGTTTGCCGGGAGGCCGCGATGAACGCTTTGAGAAGGAACATCAAGGCAAAGGAGGTAACCCAGAAGGATTTCGAAAAGGCGCTCGAAAAGGTGAAGCCGTCGATTCCGCCTGGACTCGTCGAGAGGTACAAAAAGCTTTCGCAGGAGCTCCGGAAAAGCGGACTGAACGATTCGAAGTACATAGGGTGATGATTTGGCCGAAAAGAAACCGGAAAAAATGAACGTTCAGATAGATCCGGGGCCCGAGGTGTTTTTTTCGGACACCGTCACGGTTTCCCACACCCAGAGCAAGTTCGTGATAGACTTCGTTCAGATGGTTCCGAGGTTCGACTACATAGCCGGGCGCCAGGAGCAGACCCTCGTGGTCAAGCACAACGCCGTTATAATGGACCCGGTGGTGGCAAAGAACTTCCTCAACGTTCTCAGGGAAAACATAAGAAAGTACGAGAAGCAGTTCGGAAAGATCGAGGTCCCGAAGAAAAAGCCGCAGAAAACCAGGAAGGAAAGGGTCGAAACCAAGTACATCGGATAGTCATCCGGGATATGCTACTTTGCGATTCTCAACTTTGAGACACAAACGAGGTTTAAACGGAGACCGGGTATATAAGGCCGGTGCATCCCTTCGGACTGTGTCAAGGTCTTAGGGCGGCGAATCCCCAACCGAAACAGAATCCCTTCAGTCGTTTAGTGTCTCACACCACTCTTTTCGCGAGCTCCACGTCGCTTTCCTTTACCGTTTTCCTTCCGGCGTGCGAGCACAGTTTAACCGCCTCTTCGGATATTTCCAGACCTATTTCGATGAGAATTTCGGCCAGTCTCTCGGCCGCCCTTTCCGACACCCTCACTCCACCGGCTTTTTTTATAAGTTCGGCGGCGGTTGCCGGCGGGATTATCATTTTCTTCTTCGGCATAAATTCTCTTTCTTCAGAAAAGGATTTAAACGTTTTTTCGGAAGTTAAACAAAAGCTTTATATATAAGCCCGTCTTTAAATAAAAGATATGAAATCCGCTGCTCTTTTAGTTCCGATCTTCGCGATCCTGCTCCTTCCGGCAGTTCACGCCCAGCAACCCGAGGAGATACTCGACGTTAAACCCGGAATTCTACCCGATTCCCCGCTGTACATGTTCAAAGGACTTTTCGAGAATATTCAGTTAGCACTCACATTCGACGAGGTCGAGAAGGCGAAGATGAAGTACAGGCTCGCGAGAATGAGACTCGCTGAAGCCCTGGCCATGGCTGAGAAGAACAGGACGGACCTAGCCGAGGAACTCCTCGAAAAGTACGAGAGGCTTCTCAACGAGACTGAAAATGACCTGGAGAAGCTGAAGGAAAGGAAGAACATTACCGATATCGTGGAGAGGGTTTCCAATTCCACCTATCGCCACCTGATAGCCCTTCAGGAGGTGTATCGAAAGGTTCCGCCTCAGGCGAAACCCGTCATCGAAAGGGTCATGCGCCAGTCCATGGAGAGGCACAAGAAAATAGTCGAGAACCTGGACAGGCGGCTGGTGAACGTTACCATTACCATAGGTAACAGGACCGTGACCGAAAAGGTGCCTGCGTTCCTGGCGAAGAAGTTCCTCGAGGAGGCCAGGGAATTCAGGAAGAAAGTCGGACGTCCGCTTCTGATAAAGGAGAGGGAGCGGCTGAAAGCCGAACTCATGGAAGTGGTTAACATCACGAAGGAGATGGCCGAGGAGCAGCTCGAGGAGGTTGAGGAGCTTCTGGAAGAGGTTGAGCCATCGACTCCGGGATCCAGGGTTCTGATCCAGAAGGCGCAGCTACAGTACGAACTCGCCCTCAGGGCCTTCGAGGAAGGAAGGTACGGGGAGGCTTACGGAAGGGCCGTTTCCGCCGAGGCTATGCTGAGGGCCGCGGAAAGGATGTCCGAGGTCTTCCGGGAGAGAGCCGAAAGGCTGGCCGAAAGGATCCTGGAAAGGCTGGAGGAAAGGATGGAGAAAGGAATGGAAGGGATGGAAATCGGGGAGGAGATCCGCGAGAGAATGGTCGGCGGGAGATTCGGCACGGTCAGGATCAACGAAACCCGGCCTGGGATTAACGAGACCGGAAACGAGACCGGGGAAAGGGTGAGAATAACCGGGGTCTCCGTAAGACACTTAGAAGTCGAATAGCGAGGCTATTTTTTTCAGCTCCTTTCTCATTTTCACGTCCCTCAGTGCGTCTTCCAGAATTTGAACGGTTTTCCCGTACGTTTTCCTGTCGATCGGGTACGGGACCCCGTCCTTTCCTCCGTGGGCGAACGAGAACCTCGCCGGATCCTCCCAGGATGGTTCCGCTCCGTAGACCAGTTTCGCGACGAGAGCCAAGGCTCTGAGCGTCTTAGGTCCGATCCCCCGGATCCTCACGAACTCGTCGAAGGAGCCCGGAGGGTTCTCGCAAACCTCGATGAGTTTGGAGTAATTCGAGAGCCTTATACCGTGGTTTTTCGCGAACCTCAGGGTTTTCTCTGTTTCCGTTCTTGAGGACAGCATATCCAGGATACATCTCCTCGTTTCCCCGCTCTTTCTGTGCACCAGGTTCAGCGTCCTTACCCTGGCGTCGCAACAGACCGCCGAGTGCGGCTCCTCGGTGAAACTCTTAAGGTTTTCGTAAATCCAGTGGTACCTTCTCGCGAACCCCGTATCTTCGTTCATCCCCTGCTGGATCACGCACCATTCCCCGGTTTCGGCGAAAACCAACGAGTGGTGGTACAGTTCGTATCCGTCCTGGACGCAGGCGGAGTCCACTTTGGAAGTCGAAATGCTCGCGATTTTCAGCTTTTCGACCACCCTGTCCGACAGCCTGTCCGCAAGGGCTTCGAGTTCGGATACCGTTTCCAGCCCTTTCCTACCCTTGCCGCCGAGAACGAAAATACCGGCTTCCTCGAGTCCGGCTTCCTTAAGAGCCCCGAGAGTCACAGTCGTGGAGCCGCTGGAGTGGAAGTCGAAACCCAGGGCGCACGCCAGGGACTGGAACCAGAAAGGGTCGGAGAACCGCTTCACCAATTCCTTTTTTCCGTACTCCGAGACCGTTATCTCGCATATCCTTTTTCCGAGAACCTTCATCTTTTCGAAGAGCCACGGCGGGCATTTCCCTGTGTGAAGCGGCAGTTCGGCCTTTCCCGTCCTCCTCACAGGTAATCACCCAGCCCCTTTTTCGGTATCAGGTCCTCTTCAGTTATTCCGAAGACCCGGAGGACCCTGAGCGCGGCCGGAACGATCTGCTTCTTCACGTAGTACTCCCCGTCCGGAACCCCGGGAAACCCGACCGGAACGGCCCTCGAGGACACCGGCCCTTTTCCCCTGGTTATGAAGTACCTGATGGTGTCCCCGGGATAAACCTTTTTTCCGGCCTTTAGCAATTTCAAAGCGGCCGATACGTGCGGGCTCGAAACCGAGTACTCCTCGATTTCCTTCGTCAGCTGCTCGTGAAGCACGAATTCCTCGAGACCGTAGGAACCGGATTTTATTCCGGCGACAACGCTCTTCACGTACTCCGCGGCCTTTTCCGGCCTTCCCTCGGTGAGCACGATTTCTATCACCTTCCTCTGAACCTTCTTTGCCAGGGGGCACCAGTCCCGCCTGACTGTCTCGAAACCCCGGATCAGAATTCCGCCGTCTTCCGAGAGAAGCGCGTACCTCTTCTTGGCCGCACCGCCGCCCTCCTTCGGAATGAAAATTCCCCTAGGATAGAAACCCTGGAGTTCGAGCCTAATACTTCCCGGCAGCCTCGAGTTGATGTTTTCAACGAATTCGCGGACCCTATCCCTGCTCCCGTACTTCAGGAAGCAGCTGTCGGTGTCAGCGTACAGAACCCCGAACCCCAGCTTTTCGGCCTCTCGTATAACGCTTTTCACCAGGGATCTGCCGAAGGCCGCCGCGGATTCAGCGCACCTGTAGCAGTACCACCTGGATCCCGGGAAGGCGAAGTAGCCGTAGACCGCGTTCGCCACGGTTTTCACCGACTTTTGCTCGGCGTCCAGCCTCTTCCATTCGTCCGAACCTTCCGGAACGGCTTTCATCCCCTTCTTTATCCTTTCCCTCTCTTCTATGAGCTCCCGGACCACCGAGGAGACGAAGCCCCTCTTCCTTTTGCAGAACCTGTAGCCGAGTTCGGGGACCTCGTAACCCTCACAGCAACCACAGTTCTCGGTGTCGGGCGAGATGTTGTAAGTCGCTATTATCGACGGATACATACTCCTGAAGTCCACGACCGCTATTCTCTCATGGAGCCCGGGCTCCGGCTCCTTCACGAAGCCTCCTGTGTAGGACGGTGCTCCCTTTCTTTTCTGAATCTCCTCGTACTTCGGCTGGTTCGGCACGACCTCTCCGTACTCCCTCGTCTTCCTCGCCAGGAACCACTCTACCAGCTGGGAGTAGGTCATTCTGGTTACATCGAACAGCGGCTGGCGGACCAGACCGGAAAGCTCGGCCATCTGCGGAAAGAGGAACCGGAAAAGCTCGAAGGCCAGTTTCGAGTCGTTCAGGCAGTAATCCGCCAGGGCGTCGCGGTTTCCCGAGAACCAGGCTTCCAGGGCCTTTTCACAGTCTCCTTTTTCCATTCCCAGAAGCTCCCCGGCCACGGATCCGAGGTCCAGAGACTCGGTTTTAAGGTGCGGCGCGAGTATGGCCGAAACGAAGCGGTAGACGTCCACGTGAACCGTGCCCTCGATCCTTGCGTGGCCTCCGGAAAGGTTTATTTTCGGACCGCCAACCCTTTCGGACAGCCTCTTAAGAACCGGAAGGTCGAAGGAATCCGAGTTGTACCCGACCAGAACGTCCGGTCCCTCCCTTTTAAGGGCTTCGAAGAACTTCAGCACAAGGTCCTCTTCGGTGTCTCCGTCCCTTCCCATCACGAAAGCCGCTCCAGACCCTTCGGAGTAAATGGAGATAGCGATTACCTTTCCTTCGTGGGTTTCGATGTCGAACGCCGCCGCCTTCGGCACACCCCTGCGCCAGAAACCCGTGTCCATGAAGAAAAGCTTTTTGGCAGGGATGTCGTGCTCGTACTCTCCTTCTACAGGACCACCGGACCTCGCCTTTTCGAACCCCTTCACCCGGTCCCTCGTTTTCCTGATTTCTCCGGGTCCGCACCGGATTCTGAAAAACTCCCTTTCCTCGCCGAAAAGCCTTTTCCGAGTCTTCTCCGGTTCGATTCCGAGGTCTTCGAGCAGCCTCTCGGCTTCCCGCTCCCTTCCCCTGACCGGAAGGACGAGAAAACCGGACTCGTATTCGAACTCTTCGGTCCTTCCCGGCAGAATTACCTTCACCCTCGCCTTTCCGCCGGCTTCCGAGACCTCGGCGTCCAGAACCACCATAATAAATATTTAAATCGCGGATCGTAAAAATAAAAACGGCCGGGATCGCACAGCCAGGTAGTGCGCCAGCTTGGAGAGCTGGTGGGCGAAAGCCCGCGTGAGTTCAAATCTCACTCCCGGCGCCATAAAAGTTTTAAATATTCGATTTTATATTCAGTTGTTATGACCAAGACCGGAAGCCCTAAGAAGGGAAGTATGGCATTTTACCCCAGGAAAAGGGCCAGAAGAATCTATCCGAGATTCAAGTACAGGGAGAGCGATCGAAAGTTTCTGGGATTTTCCGGCTACAAGGCCGGAATGACACACGTGATTCTCGAGACCGGGGAGTGGAGACCGGTTACCATTCTCGAGTGTCCGCCTATCACGGTTTTCGGCGCCAGGTTTTACAGGCGGACCCCCTACGGTCTGCTCTGCGTCGGTGACTGTTTTTCCGAGAGAAAGCACCCGAGGGTCAGGTCCGGGAAACCGGGGTGGAAGGACGTGGACTGCGATTCGGTCAGACTCCTGTGCCACACCAACCCGCCGTTCAAGAAAACTCCGGAGGTCTTCGAACTCCCTCTCGGCGGAAGCGTGGAGGAGCAGGTTAAAACCGCTTCCGAACTCCTCGGAAAGGACCTCGAGGTTTCCTCCGTTTTCTCCGAGGGCGAGTACGTTGACGTGACCGCAGTGACTAAAGGTAAGGGCTACTCCGGACCGGTTAAGAGGTTCGGGATAAAAACCCAGGGCAGGAAGGCGAAGCAGGTTCACCGCCACGTAGGGTCCCTGGGTCCTGAGAATGTGGCCCGGGTAAGACCTACCGTTCCCATGCCCGGGCAGCTCGGCTTCCAGACAAGAACCGAATTCAACAAGAGGATCCTCAAATTCGCCTCTCCGGATGAAGTCCGGATAAAGGGCGGGATACCCCACTACGGCGTGGTCAGGAACACCGCGGTCCTTCTCGAAGGTAGCGTACCCGGACCGAAAAAGAGGCTCGTTTTCATGAAGGTCGCATCGAGACCGCCAGCACCCAAATCCCCGGTTAAGGTTTCCTTCATCTGTACGTCCAGTCAGCAGGGTGTTTGAAATGGTCAGGGTTTTCGACCTTTCGGGGAAGGTTTCCGGGGAAATCGAGCTTCCGCGCCTGTTTTCCGTTCCGGTTCGCGAGGACATCATAAGAAGGGCCGTTCACGCGATTCAGGCTAACCGGAGGCAGCCCTACGGCTCGGACCCCCTCGGAGGAAAGAGAACCTCGGCCCACTACCACGGACGAAGAGGGGTGCGCTTCTCGATGATGAACAGGGAGATGTCCAGGCTTCCCAGACTTCACAACACCTCACCTCACCTCATGTGGAGGGCCGCTTTCGCTCCTCACGCGGTCGGCGGCCGCAAGGCCCATCCGCCGAAACCCGAGAAGATCTGGGACGAGAAGATCAACAAAAAGGAAAGAAGACTCGCGATAATCTCGGCCATCTCCGCTACCGCCGTTCCCGAACTCGTTCGGGCGAGGGGTCATAGGTTCGGGGGAGAGGTCCCTATAGTGGTCGTTGACGATGCCGAAAAGATAGAGAAAACCTCGGAACTTAAAAAAGTCCTCGAGGCTCTCGGGCTTTCCGAGGAGCTGGAGAGGGCTTCCAGAAAGAAGATCCGGGCGGGTAAGGGAAAGATGAGGGGGAGAAAGTATAAAAGGAGAAAATCGGTCTTAATAATTGTCAGGGATCTGTCGAGGATCGGCAGGGCCGCGTCGAACCTGCCCGGCGTCGATGCGTACACCGTGAAGGAGCTGAACGCCGAGGTCCTGGCTCCGGGAGGCGTTCCCGGAAGGCTGACCCTCTGGACGGAGTCCGCTCTCCGGGAAGCCGGAGAATGGTGGGGAAGATGGTTATAGTATGTCCGCTACTCACCGAAAAGTGCCTCAGGCTGGTGGAAACCCAGAACAAAATAGTCTTCATAGTCGACAGAAGGGCGACCAAAAAGGACATTAAGGACGCGGTCGAAAAAACCTTCGGCGTTAAGGTGGAATCGGTTCGAACCCTCATAGACAGAAAGGGAAGAAAAAAAGCCTATGTGCGGTTGAAACCGGAATACCAGGCAACAGAAGTGGCCACGAGGCTTGGTATGATATGAGACCCGACGCGAAAACGTGGATCGGCGGAACCGGAGAGAGGCCGCCTTTCGCTGGCGGGATTTACAGTACAAGGATCTGCGGGGCAGAGGTCCGGTACAACGATCCCGGTCACCTTCGGGGTATCGAAAAAGCCGTGAAGGAGATCAGAAACCGCCACCCGAATAAAAAAATACTCGTGGTCGTCCTCGGTCCCGGAAGCGCGATCGCTTACGTGTGGTGGATGGGTATGATCACCTACACTGTTGAGAACGGGAAGATCGAAGAAACCGACTGGCCGTGATGGGTATGGGAAAGAGGATAATATCCCAGGCAAGGGGGAAGGGAGGTCCCAGGTACAGGGCTCCCAGCCACAGGTACGTCGGGACTCCGGAGTACCCGGAGGTGGAGTCCGCGGTTGTAACCGATATCCTTCACGACCCGGGGAGGGATGCCCCGCTCGCCAGACTGAAGTCCGGGAACAGGGAGTTCTTCACCGTTGCGGTCGAAGGTCTGGCCGTTGGTGCCGAAATTTCCTTTTCCGGAGAGGCCGTTCCCGGGAACGTTCTCCCGCTTTCTAAAATCCCGGAAGGGATGCCGGTTTGCTGCGTGGAGTCCAGGCCGGGTTCCGGTCCGAAGTTCTGCAGAAGCGCGGGTTCTTTCGCGACCGTGGTTTCAAAGGAGGAGGGGAAAATAATCCTCAAAATGCCTTCCGGAAAGTTCAAGGAATTCCACCCCGACTGCCTGGCAACGGTCGGAATACCTGCCGGCGGCGGTCGGGACGAAAAACCGTTCGCGAAAGCCGGTCAGAAGTACTACGCCATGAAGGCGAGGAACAAGCTCTGGCCGAGGACTTCGGCCGTCAAGATGAACGCGGTAGATCATCCATTCGGCGGTAGCACCAAGCCCGGAAAGCCGAAGACTGTCTCCAGGGACATGCCGCCGGGCAAAAAGGTAGGATCCATAGCCGCGAGGAGAACCGGAAAGAAGAAAAGGTGATGGGTTTGCCGAGAATCTTTACCTACAGGGGGAAAACGCTTGAGGAAATGAAGAAGATGACGCTCGAGGAATTCGCCAGGCTCCTCCCCGCGAGAGAGAGAAGATCCCTTCTCAAAAGGGGTCTCACCGAGCAGCAGAAAATCCTCCTGAAGAAGCTGAGGTCCGGAAAGGAGTTCGTTAAAACCCATGTAAGGGACATGATAATAATCCCGGAAATGGTAGGAAAGAAAATAGGGGTTTACAACGGAAAGGAGTTCGTTCCCGTCGAAATAAAACCCGAGATGATAGGCCACAGGCTCGGAGAGTTCGCCCCGACCAGGAAGAGGGTGAAGCACTCGTCTCCGGGCGTCGGTGCTACCAGGTCCAGTAAGTTCGTGCCCCTGAAGTGATGGCTATGGTTGTCGCGAGAACAGTGGAGAGGGTGTCGACCAGGAATGCGGTAAAGGTCACGAGGGCGGTGAAAGGCATGAAACTCAGCGAGGCCGAAAGATTTTTAACCCAGGTTTACGAAGGAAAGAAGAGTATCGGAGGTAAGTACTACACAAAAACCGTGGAGGCCGTGTTGAGGCTGCTGAAGTCCGTGCGGAGCAACGCCTCCCACGCCGGGATTGACCCGGACTCCGGCAGACTCATCCTATCTGCTTCCAGGGGGCCGACGGTTTACCGCGCCAGGAGGTCGAGGTTCGGTCGGAGGCTGAAATCCACCTACCTCGAGGCCAAAATAGAGGTGGAAAAACCCGAGAGTGAGGAAAATGGTGGTGGAAAGGAAGTTCGTGGAGGAAGGAATAAGGAGAATGGAGCTTGAGCAGTTCCTGGCAAAGGAATTCGCCAAGGCCGGGTACAGTCACTGCGACATTCAGAGAACCCCTCTGAGCACGAGGATAATAGTTTTCGCAACCAGACCCGGAATGATAATAGGAAGGGGAGGAAGAAACATCGACATAATTACGGAAAGGATAAAAAAGGAATTCGGGATCGACAATCCACAGCTCGACATCCGTGAGGTCGAGGTCCCTGAGCTGGATCCCAACGTCGTGGCAAGCCAGATAGCATTTTCCCTGGAGCGCGGGGCGAATTACATAAGGCTCGCCAACATCTGGATGCAGAGAATTATGGAGGCCGGGGCTGTCGGCGTTCAGATAAAAATTTCCGGGAAGCTCGGCGGTGAGATGGCGAGGACCGAGAAGTTCTCCTCCGGGTACCTGAAGCACACCGGGGAACCTGCCGAGGAACTCGTGAAAAAGGGCTTTGCAGTCGCGCTCACCAAACCCGGGGTCATAGGAGTCGAGGTGAAAATCCTCACCAGGCTACCGAAAGAGCTGGAAATATCCAGGAAACTCGAGGGAGGTGCCGATGGCGGTACTCAGGATGAAGGAGATAAGGGAGATGAAGAAGGAGGATCTTCAGAAGAGACTGAATGAGCTCAGACTCGAGCTTATGAAGGAAAGAGCCCAGTCGGAGGTGGGCGGAACCCCGTCCAATCCCGGAAGGGTGAGGGAACTCAGAAGGGCTATCGCGCGCATACTCACAAAACTCAACGAAGGGTGAAAACGCTGGAAGTATGTAAGAAGTGCGGGCTTCCCCGGGAACTCTGCGTTTGCGGAACGATAGCGAGGGAAGCGGCCAAGATAAAGGTGTACACCGAAAGGAAGAGATACAGGAAGTGGGTGACCGTCATCGAAGGCATAGGTGAGGAAGCCGATCCGAAAAGACTGGTGAAGGAGTTCAAGACCAGGTTGGCCTGCGGCGGGACCTACAAAAACGGGAAAATCGAGCTTCAGGGCGACCACAAGGAAAAGGTCAAGAAACTGCTGATAGAGGCCGGTTTCACCGAGGACCAGATAGAGGTAGCGTGAATGCCGGTGACTCCGAGAAACCTTCCGCTTCACGAGCTGATAGGCCTGGAGGTCGAGGTTGCCGAGGCTTCCAACCGGAGCCTGGTCGGAATTAAGGGAACCGTGGTGGACGAGACCAAAAACACCCTGGTGGTGCGGACCGGAAGAGGCGATAAAAGAATTCCGAAGAGACACACAAAATTTATATTTACCCTTCCAGATAAAAGAAAGGTAAAAGTCGACGGAAACCTCCTCGCGATCAGACCCGAGGATAGGCTGAAACTGAGGTTGAGGGTATGGTGAAGCACAGAAACATAGGAATTCCGGCGAAACCTCCGGAAAAGGAGTGTTCGGATCCGAAGTGCCCGTGGCACGGGAAACTGCCACTCAGGGGTAGGATTTTCAAGGGAAAGGTGATCTCGACCTATATCAAGACGGCGGTCGTTGAATGGGGGTACGTTCACTACCTCCCGAAGTACGAGAGGTACGAGCGGAGAAAAACCAGGGTCGTGGCGTACAATCCGGAGTGCATAGGTGCGAAGAAGGGCGATACCGTCAGAATCTCTGAGTGCAGACCGCTTTCAAAGACCAAGTCCTTCGTGGTCTTCGAGAAGGTGGAAAAATGAAGGGTGTGTCCGCAAAAGTCACTAGGGGCCTCCAGGTGGGAAGCCTGGTGAAGTGCGCGGACAATTCCGGAGCCAAACTCCTTAAAATAATAGCCGTCAAAGGCTACAAGGGCGTCCGGAGGAGGCGCGGCGGCTGCGGGGTCGGTTCGGTCGTGGTCTGCTCGGTGAAAAAAGGCGATCCGAAGATAAGGAAGGAGGTCGTGCTGGCCGTGATAATCAGACAGAGAAAGGAGTACAGGAGAAAGGACGGAATGAGAGTAAGGTTCGAGGATAACGCCGCGGTCCTGATTAACGAGAAAATGCTTCCGAGGGCGTCGGAAATCAAGGGCCCGGTTGCGAGGGAGGTAGTCGAGAGGTTTTCGGCGATAGGGAAAATAGCCTCGATGGTGGTGTGATGGTTTCCTCAAAACCCAGAAAGCAGAGGAAGGCGCTTTACTCGGCCCCGCTTCACAGAAGACAGAAGATGGTTTCCGCCCACCTAAGCAAGGAACTCAGGGAGAAATTCGGGAGGAGGAGCCTTCCGGTCAGGAAGGGGGACGAGGTCGCCGTGGTTCGCGGCTCGTTCAGGGGCAGGACCGGAAAGGTGGAAAAGGTCGAACTCAAGAAGCTCAGGGTCTTCGTGGAAGGGTTGGTCAGAAGGAAAAGCGACGGTTCCGAGGTCAAGGTTCCGCTTCACCCCTCGAACCTGGTCATAATCTCCGCTGATATGTCGGATAAGAAAAGACAGAAAATTGTCGAGAGAGTGGTATCGTGAGGCTTAAGAGACTTGCCGTTCCGTGGGCTCCGGAAAAGAAGAAGCACAGGTTCGTGGTAGCCCCGAAAGGACCGTATCCACTGGAGGAGTGCGTTCCCCTGGCGGTTGTCCTCAGGGACATGCTGGGGTACGCGGACAGCTACAGGGAGGCGAAAAAGGCGATAAAGAGCGGGGCCGTCTCTGTCTGCGGCCGGGTCAGAAAGGATCACAGGTTCGCTGTGGGTCTGCTGGACGTCGTGGAGGTTGCCGGTCAGGAGTTTTACAGGCTGGTTCCGTCCAAGCGCGGATTCAAACTCGTAGCGATTAAAAAAAGCGAGGCGAACAAAAAAATCTCCAAGGTATCCGACAAAAGGGTCGTGAAGGGCGGAAGGATCCAGCTCAACCTCTCGGACGGAAGGAACATTCTCACCGATGACAGGGAGATTAAAACCCAGGATTCCCTTTTGATAACGCTCCCGGACCAGGGAGTGAAGGAAGTGATAAAACTGGAAAAGGGAGCCGTTGTCATGTGCCTTTCCGGTTCCCGCCGCGGTGAAATCGGTGTTGTCAAGAGCCGGGACGGGAAGGACCTGGTGATATCCGGGGACTCCGGGGAGTACGAGCAGAAAGCCGAAAATGTAATAGCCATCGGGACTAAAAAACCTGCGGTGACCGTGTCATGAATCCGATGAGGGAAATAAGGATAGAGAAGGTTACCCTTAACATAGGGTGTGGGGAAGCTGGTGAAAAGCTGGAAAGGGCCAGGAAGCTGCTGGAGAAACTCACCGGCAGGAAGGCTGTCATCACGAGGACCCACAAAAGGACGACGTTCGGAACCGCGAGGAACAGGCCCATCGGGTGCAAGGTAACGCTCCGCGGTGAGGAAGCCGAGGAGTTTCTGAGAAAGGCCCTGGACGCTGTGGAGTACATCCGGGCTTCCTCGTTCGACAGACTCGGAAACTTTTCCTTCGGGATAAAGGAGTACATAGACATTCCCGGTGTGAAGTACGATCACGATATAGGGATGTTCGGGATGGACGTCTGCGTCACCCTTGAGAGAAGGGGTTACAGGGTGAAAAGAAAGAAAATACCGAAGAAGGTCGGGAAGAACCACCTGATAAAGCCGGAAGAGGCCATGGAGTTCGTGGAAAAAACCTTCGGAGTAAGGGTGGAGCGGAATGAGTAGAAAGTTCGGGAAGGCTGTGTACAGGTGCAGGCGGTGCGGAAGGACCGGCGGTGTTATAAGAAAGTACGGGTTAATGTACTGCAGGCAGTGTATGAGAGAGGTGGCCAAAAAAATAGGTTTTAAAAAGTACAGTTGATGGTTATGAGGGTGGTGGACGGAACCGGGCTGGTCGCCGGAAGGCTTGCTTCCAGGGTCGCGAAGATGCTCCTCGAAGGCGAGAGAATTACGGTAATCAACGCCGAGAAAATAGTAGTCACAGGGAATCCGAAGTCAGTTTTGAGGAGGTACGCCGAGAAAAGGGAGAGGGGCGACCCGATAAAGGGTCCGTTCTACCCGAGGACTCCGGACAGAATGTTCCGGAGAATGGTCCGCGGAATGCTTCCCTACAAGAAGCCCCGCGGAAGGGAAGCCTACCGCAGGTTAAAAGTTTATATAGGTTCGCCGTTAAGTAGTTCCGGGGAGGACCTGGGCGTGAAGTCCGTTAATGACCTGAAGTGTAAGTACGTGACTCTCGGAGACATATGCAGGCATCTCGGGTGGAAGGGATGAAGGTGATTTTTGCAACCGGGAAGAGAAAACTCGCTGTTGCAAGGGCCGTGGGAAGGCCGGGTTCCGGTAATGTGAGGATAAACAAGAAGCCCCTGGAGCTGTATCCCGAGGTCCAGAGGCTTTTCATCTCCGAGCCCCTGATCCTGGCCGGGAAGACGGCAGAGAAACTGGACATTGAGGTTTCGGTGAAAAGCGGCGGTGTTATGGGTCAGGCCGAAGCGGCCAGGCAGGCAATAGCCAGAATCCTGGTGGAGGCGGATCCGGAACTGAAGAAGAAATTCCTGGAGTACGACAGATCCCTCCTGATCCCAGATGTGAGGAGGAACGAGCCCCACAAACCGTCCAGGAGCAAAAAGGGTCCGAGGAGGCACAAGCAGAGGTCAAAGAGGTAGGGTTTATGATGGTTCCCGTCAGATGTATGACGTGCGGAAAACCGGTGGCGCATCTCTGGGAGGAATTCAGGAAAAGGGTCGATTCCGGGGAGGAACCTGGAAAGGTTCTGGATTCCCTGGGCCTGAAAAGGTACTGCTGCCGGGCCGTGTTTCTCGGCACGGTCGAGTTCTCCGGGGAGGTTTCCAGGTTTTCGTAAAGTTTTAAATCTTCCGGTTTCAATATATCTATCCATGAAATCCCTCTCCTCGGTAGTCGCCATCATCATGGTCCTCGTCATAACCATCGCTCTCGTCGGAATTCTCTACACCTGGATCACAACCACCGTAGGCTCAACCGCAAAAACCGGAACTCAGGTCACCTCCAAACTCAAAGAAGATCTAACCACCTGCATGAGAATAGATTCCGTTTCCGGAAACAGAATATACCTCAGAAACTGCGGTT
>WANL01000004.1 GCA_015521825.1 Candidatus Aenigmatarchaeota archaeon | reverse complement strand
CAGGACGAGCGGGGAGTTCGCGGCCTTTAATGTTACGGCCTCGAATGTTTCGAGTACGTCCTCGATCCAGGTTCCGCTAACCTTTTTCGTAAACAATACCGGAAAGGCGAAGATGATAAATGCAAGGATAACGAAGTACTCCGGTGCCTTCAAGCTAGTGTCCGAGCCCGTATTCAACCTATCCGCCGAATCCTGGATAAATGCGACCGCAAACATCTCCATTCCGGCCGGGACGTCCTCAGGTGAATACTTCCATGTGTTCAACCTTTCCTGGACTAACAACGACGGGTCCTCATCGGGAAACATCTACGCCTCCGCTTACGTGATAGTTCCATCCAACCCTGTCCTGGAACTGTCCAACTACACCGTGGGGGTGACGGTTCCGCACAACTCGATCAGGATTTTAAAAATCTACGTAAACTCGACTGGAAACGACCCCCTGACCGATGTCTACGTAAATTCCTCCTCCAGTCTCGTCTCAGTCTCTCCGACTTACATCCAGTCTATAGCTCCCGGATCCTCTGCCGAGCTGCTGATAAATGTAACGGTCCCGCCGTTCCACAGACCGGAAAACCTGACGGCGACGATAAACGTTACATCGGGTTCGCAGAAAAAGACCGTGAACATCTCGATCTCAATTCCGAAGGACGTTAACTGGGTCATTAGGCCGTTCTCGAGAAACGGAACCGAAGTCCTGTTCATAAACGAAACCTACGGTCTCAACGAAGCCGGCCCTCTCGGAAACGTGACCGTCAGAAACACAGGAAACGTGCCGCTGAACATTTCCCTGACGTACACATCGATCGGCGCGAACGACCCGATCTCGAACGGTGTTTTCGAAACCGATAAAAACATTTCCGGCACGATTTACAACCCGGGTTCGATCGCCGTGTCTCCCGGAGAAACCGAAAACGTGCCGCTGTACCAGAACGGTTTCTACCTGGCGCTGGACTTCCACCTGGAGGTAGGACTGGTCTCGAACGAGTCCCTGTCGTCGAACGTAAACGTGAGCTGGTACATAATCGACAGACCTCCGGAGATCACTGTCCTTTCGTACCCGGATGAAGTGGAAATGGGAAAAACCTTCTCGGTCCTTTCGTACATCTACGACGACCAGTCCGAGGTTTCGGCATTCTGCACCTTTTACGCACCGGACGGATCGGTGACCAACGTCTCCGCCTCCGGAGGACCCGGTAACGGAAACTACACCTGCTCCTTCGTTCCGGTAAAGGAAGGTAGGTACAGGGGGAACGTAACCGCCTGCGACTCCGGGAAGTGCGCATTCCAGGAAATTTCCTTCCGGAGCACCGGAACCACTTCAGTAACAGGGTCCGCTTCCCCGCTTTCTGTCTCGGTGAGCGGTGTGACTTTTTTCGACCCCGGATTTTTCACCCTCAACGTAACCCTGAGAAACACCGGGAACGTCACGGCTTACTCCGTAAATGTCACGGTACCCCCGCCGGGAGGGACCGGCTGGACCTCGACAAAGTGTTCCCTTTCATCCCTAACTTCCGGTTCCTCGGCGACGTGCCAGCTGAATGTGACCGTGTCCGAAAGGACCGCACCCGGCAGCTACACGGTAAGACCGTACATCGTTTGGCGCAATCCCAACGCCAGTGTCTACGGATACAACTACACCGAAGTGGTCAGCGTTTCGGTTGCTGAAACTAGAAAACTGGAAATTTCCCTGGATCCAGCCTCCCTGACCATACCGCACGGATCCTCGGGAAGCACCGTCCTGAAATTAAATTCAACGGGAAACGCGAATGTGACGGACATCAACGTGACCTGCACCGCCGAGCCCTGCTCAAAAGCATCGCTCAACTCAACGTATATACCTTCGATTCCGCCGGGAAAGGCGGAGTACGTGAAGATAGAATTCGTCCTCCCGGAAGGATACCCGGACGGAACCTACTTCCCTGTCATAAACGCTTCTTCGTACTCCACCACGCTCCAGGTAACGGTTCCGCAGAACAGGTCCTGGACCCGAAACATAACCGCGATAGACCTGAAAGTTTACGCCGGGAAGAGCGGCTCGGTCCCGATCGAAATAAAGAACATAGGCAACGGTCAGATAACTCTTTCCCTGACCTTTTCGGGGAACGCATCATCCTTCATTTCCTTTCCGACCACCCTCTCGATCGATGCCCAGAAGACGGCGGTTCTCCTGATGAACTACACCGCCCCGAACAACAAAAGTTACGTGGAGGGAAATCTCACGATAACAGGTCCTTCGGAGTCCGTGATGATCCCGGTAAACATATCGAGTTACGTGTTTTCGCTTCCGGTGTTTCAGCCGGTGAAGGAGGAAAACGTTACTTCCGGTTCTCCGCTGAACGTGAGTTTCGGCCTCTTCACTGAGGAAAATTACACCGAAGACAACGTATCCGTCTCGGTCTTCGTCGGAGGCTCGGAGTGCCGGATTTCCTCCAAGAAGCTGAGCGGAAAGGTGTGGAATGTCAGCTGCTCCCTCCCGTCCCTTCCAGACGGGAGGTGGTATGCCCTGAAGGTGAAGACAACGTACCTGCCGTATTCCCTGGTCATAGAAAACGAAACCCAGTCGACTATCCACTTCAGAGACCTGACCCCGCCCTCGTCGGTCCTCGTGAGTACAGAAAACGTGAAGCCGAACGAAAGCGCCAGGATCTCGGTCTCAGTAACGGACAATTCCGTGGTTTCCGGGGTGAGCGTTACCGTAACATTCCCGAACGGCTCTTCGGTAACCGGAGAGGCCGCCAGAATCGGCTCCTCGCTCTTTGAATTCCGTACAGGAAACCTCACAGACCCGGGCATCTACCTCGTTGAAGCAACGGCCAGGGATACCGGAAACAACGAAGCGACCGGAAGGTCCTGGTTCAGAGTCGGGAATAACGTCTCGATAACCGGGAATCTGACCGATCCGTCCGGAAACCCGATAAACGCCACCCTCAAACTCATCAATCCAATCTTCAGCATCTCCGAGGTCCTGCTCAGCGCGTCCGGGACCTATTCCGGAAGTGCGTGGACCGGGACCTATCACCTGGAAGTGGAAAAGCCGCTTGCCTTTAGGGTCAGGCTCCTGAACGCCACGATTCCCGGATCCCTGAAAAATCCGGTAAAGGTGGACTTCTTAGACGGTTCCGTAGCCAATCTCGGAGGGGTCAGAAAGCTCAAACTCCTAGCAGTGGAACCATCAGTTAACTTCAGCGCCGTGGAAGTGGAGTTCGACCTCGTTGGCCTGACGTCGAGTTTTTCCGACTACAGGAACCTGAAGGTGTTCAAATGCCCCGACTGGATCTTTGAGAACAGAACCTGCTCCGGATCGTGGGTACAGGTCCCGGCGACCGTGGACACGGCAAACCTGAAGGTAAGGGTGTACTCCGACACGACCTCGGCCTACCTTCTGGCCGAAAGCGAAAGCGGTTCCGGCGGAACCCCGACGGTGTACCAGACCGTGGTCTCGGGCGCGGGCACCAGCGACATAAAGAGAATAATAGAGGAGATTCTCAAAAAACTGGAGTCCAAGGAAAAGCTCGTCGTGAGGGCCCAATCGTTAAGCCTTGAAATGGTCCAGGGCGAGAGCACGAACACCAGAATCTACGTTTACAACAACTACGAAACCGAATTGATAGCTAAAATGGAGCTCTTCGGAGACGCCTCCAGGTTCTTAGAGGTAAAGAACCCGGAAATAAGGATACCCAAGAGAACCGAAGGGTACTTCGAAATTGAGGTTAGGGTGCCGAAGGATGCTAAAGAAGGAGTGTACTACGGCAGAGCGAAAATATCCGGATCCGGATTCACCTCTACAGTGCCGATAACTATAAAGGTTATGAGAAAGAGTGCGAGACTTCTGGATCTGAAGGTTCAGCCGCTCCAGGACTACGCGCCGCCGGGTTCGGACCTGAAAGTCGAGGTAACGGTTTACAGCATGGGTGAGGGAAGAAAGGTGGATGTGAACCTGACGGTGCTGCTCCTCGATCCGGACACCATGGTCGAGATATCCAGAGTCACCGAGTCCCTGGCCGTGGAAACAAGCCTGTCGCGAATTTTAACCGTTAAGGTTCCGGAGGACGTTCCGGAAAAGAGGTATCTGATCAAAGCCATCGCAAGGTACCTGGACGTCAGGGAGATGACCGCCGAAAGCGCGGCCTACATAAAGGTCGAAACACCGTTCCTCCAGAGAAAGGTTTTCGGGGTCTCGGTTTGGGTTGTTCTACTGCTCCTTTCGCTGGCCCTAACCGGTTCCGCGACCGGATACTGGGTGTACAGAAAGAAAAAGGAAGCGGAAGAAAGGAAGAAGAGGTTCAAATCCGTTGTGGATGTCAAAGAACTTCCGGAAGCCGGGGATGATTCCCTATTCGTAGGTCTCCTGGCCGAAACCGGGATCCGGGCCTTCGTCAGGGCAAACGACCTGAAAACCCATGTGATGATAGCCGGGGCGACCGGAAGCGGAAAAACCGTGGCCGCCATGGTTCTCGCCGAAGAGATGCTTATGAAGGGTAAGAACGTGATCGTTTTCGATCCTACCGGCCAGTGGACGGGTTTCCTGAGAAAGTGCAGAGAGAGGTACATGCTAAAAAGGTACTCCAAATTCGGGCTCAAAAAGAGCGATGCGAGGGGCTTCCCGGGAAAGATAAGGATAGTAAAATCAGCTAAGGAGAGGGTCAGATTGTCGGAGCTCATAGAAGAAGGTGGGAGAATAGTGGTCTTCGTCCTCAACCGCCTCGAACCGAAGGAAATAGAAACCTTCGTGACAGCAACCGTGGAAGAGATCTTCAGGGCCAGGCTGGAAGAGTCGAAAGACATAAAGGCCTTTATAATATACGATGAGGTCCACAGGCTCCTGGAAAAGTTCGGAGGAAGTGGCTCCGGGTTCCTCGCCATAGAAAGAGCCGTGAGGGAGTTCAGGAAGTGGGGGATAGGTCTGGGTCTGATTTCCCAGGTCCTCAGTGACTTCGTGGGTGAAATAAAAGCGAACATAGGGATGGAGATTCAGATGAGAACCAGGTACGAGGGCGACCTCCAGAGAATAAAAATGAAGTACGGAGAGGACTACGTCTCCGGAATAGTCAAGGCCGGGGTCGGGACCGGAATGATAGTTTACAGCGAATACAACAGAGGAAGACCGTTTTTCGTCGAGTTCCGACCGCTCCTCCACCAGGTAACCAGGCTAACGGACAGGGAGCTGGAGGAGTACGACAGGAGGTCGGCGAGAATAGAGGAGATGAAAAGGGTAATAGAGTCCGCGAAGAAGCGCGGAGTGGACACCTTCGACCTGGAAACCGAGATATCTCTCGCCGAGGACAAGCTGATGGAAGGTGCCTTCGAAATGGTGGACATTTACCTCGAGGGTCTGGAACCAAGGATAAGGAGGTTGATGAAGAATGAAAAAGCTCGCGGTAGAGGCCGAGGTGGAAAGGCTTAAGGCCAAAATCGATATGCTCTCCAAATCCAGGGAAGCCCTGATGGATAGGCTAGAAGCCCTCGCTGAGAGAATAGGAGAGGTCAGGAACTCCTTAGCGAGGCATGAAAGGGAGAACGCGGCCCTCGAGGCCGAAATCAGGAAAACCATAGAAGTGGTCAGGGCGGCTAAGCCGGAAGAGGTCGTGAAAGAGGTTTCCAGGTTTGCAGCGAGAATAGAAGGTCTCGAAGCCAGAATCGAAGGTCTCTACACGGTCGTCGACAGAGTAACAGAGGAGATGAAGGACATCAGGAGGGAGTTCCTGAGGTTCAAAAATCTGAACGAGATTTTAAAACTCGCCTCGGAGGTCAGGAAAGACGTGGCCGAGGCCAGGAGAGCCGTGGCAAAAATGGAAAGGTACGTATCCAAAACCGAAAAGCTGTTCTCCGAGTTTTCCAAAAGGTACGCCGAGTTCGTGGAATACAGGTCAATGCTGAAGAAAATCGAATCCGAGGTGAAGGCAGCGACCAGAGCGGTAGAAAGCATTGCGACCTCCGCACACGAGTTTGCAAAGGTGAGGGAAACCAAAAAGACGGCGCTCAGGCTCAGGGATCTGGAAGGGGAGGTGAAACGGATTAAAAAGACGCTTAAGAGCCTGGAGTCGCGGGTAAAAAAGAATGAGAAAGGCGTGGAGAGTCTGAAAAAGGTCTTAAAGCGATGATCAGGCTTTCACAACGGTTCCAAGGCCGGTTTCTCCGAGAAGGGCCCGCTTCAGGTATCCCGGCTTCGCTGCATTTATTATCTCGGTCTGTATTCCTTCTTTTGCCAGCTCGAGCATTTTGGCCACCTTCAGCAGCATACCGCCGGTGACGTCGATCCCGTCCGAACCGCCGAGACACCTTTTAACTTCCCCGAAGTTGTCCGGGGTTATTTCGGGTATCAGTTCCGCACCGCGATCACCGGGATCCGAGGTGAAGACCCCGTCGACCTTCCCGGCCATTATGACCCTCCGACCGCCCAGCTTCCTTGCCAGGTACCCGAGAACTTCCTCGGTGGAGAGAATGCAGCATCCCTTCCGGAGGTCCAGACAGACATCGCCGTAAGGAACCGGAAGCAGGCCGCACTCCACCATTTTCCCGACGGGTTCGGTGTCCCACTTCACTATCCTCGAGTCCTCGGCAACAGCGGACGAGGATGGTTGGACCGAGATCGCGTTCTCTCCGGCCTTTATAAGTTCCTCTACCACTATTCTGTTCAGCTTAGCGGCATCGTTCTGAACTACCGCCACACCCCTATAGCTCTCGTCACTTACCACGCCGAGGTGAGTCCTGTACTTCTTCGCCGAAGTGTGCGGAAACGAACCGCCTCCGTGTCCGACGATCAGGGGTATTTTCTTTCCGGACCGGGCTTCGCGAATCTCTGCCGCGAGCCTTCTGATCACATCCATCCTCGGAGTGTAGGGTCTGGACTTGTCAGTGATGAGACTTCCCCCCAACTTAACGAGAACCAGATCTCCCACCCTTAACAACCCCCTCGAAGATTTTTATCGCATTCGTTATTTTAAGTATATCATCTCCGTACTTCTTATTTTTTTCGACCCTCACGTCCGTGTTTCCGTTTTTCGAGATGTAGGCGTCCAGAACGGACCTCGGTCTACCGCCCTCCATTTCCTCAATCGTGATCTGAAGGACATTTCCCCTTATAACCAGGGAGTAGACCATACCGTTCCGCAAAACCGAGAAAAGATAGGACGTAACCAGGGTGTTTTTCGGCGTGGGTTGTGCCGCTTCTTCAAAAGCCTCGACAACGGGCCATATGTTCGGAAATTTGTCGAGTTCTTTAAGAAAATTCAGGTAAACAGCGGTGTCGGCCATGAAAGAAAAATGGGAAGAAAAGGTCTTAACCTTTACTCGAAGTCGCCGGTGTCCGGCCCGGATTCCGAGCCGGACTTCTCGGTCTTGCTGGCAGCGATGATGTCGTCGATTCTCAGGATCATCTCCGCTGCCTCCGCCGCAGACTTTATTGCCTGGGTTTTTATCTTCAGCGGTTCTATCACTCCGGCTTCCCACATGTCCACGATCTTTCCGGAAAAGACATCAACTCCGTAGGTGTTCTTTCCCTGCTCGTGCGCGGCCCTGAGTTCCACCAGAATGTCTATGGGGTCGAGACCGGCGTTCTCCGCAAGGGTTCTGGGTATCATTTCCAGGGCGTCGGCGAACGCCAGGATGGCGAGCTGCTCCCTTCCGGAGTACCTCTGGGCGGCGTCCCTGAGTCCTCTGGCAACCGCCTCCTCCGGGGCGCCTCCTCCGGCAACCACCCTACCGACCTCTATTGCCGAGGCCACCCCGCCTATGGCGTCCTTGACCGCGCGCTCGACCTCCTCGACGACGTGCTCGGTTCCTCCTCGGATCAGAATGGAGACCGCCTTCGGGTCCTTGCAGCCCCTGACGAATATCATTTCCTCTCCGGCGATTTTCTTTTCCTCAACCACTTCGGCGTAACCGAGGTCCTTCTCGGTGAGGTCCTTGAGGTTCGTCACTATCCTTCCTCCGGTGGCCTTCGCGAGTTTCTGCATGTCCGACTTCTTCACCCTCCTGGCAGCGAGGATTCCGTTCTTGGCCAGGTAGTGCTGGGCTATGTCGTCTATTCCTTTCTGGCAGAAAACCACGTTACACCCGGTCTTGACTATGGTGTCAACCATCTCCCTGAGCATCTTCTCTTCCTGCTCCAGGAAGGCCTGGAGCTGGTCCGGAGACGTTATGTTTATCTTCGCATCGGTCTCGGTCTCCTTGATCTCGAGAGCAGAGTCTATCAGGGCTATTTTCGCGTTCTTAACGTACTTCGGCATGGAGCCGTGAACTACCTCCTTGTCTATGACTATGCCCTTAATCAGTTCGGTGTCCTCTATGGCACCGCCCTGCTTCTTCTCTATCTGGATGTTATCCGTGTCTATCTCTATTCTGCCGTCCCTTCTCTCTATAACGGTTTTCACGGCCCTTACGGCGAGTTCCGCCAGGTGCTCCGAAGCTCTTTCGGCGGCCTTCCCGGTCATCGCGGTCGCGGCTATTTTTTTGAGAAGCTCCTCGTCGTTTTCGGTCACCTCCCTGGAAATTCCCTCAAGGATTTTAAGCGCCTCTTCCTTGGCGAGCTTGAAACCCCTAGTGATAACGGTCGGGTGAACGTTCTGGTCCAGAAGACCCTCGGCCTTTTTCAGCAGTTCCCCGGCGATCACGACCGCGGTGGTGGTTCCGTCGCCGACCTCTTCCTCCTGGGTCTTGGCGACCTCGACCATCATCTTGGCAGCCGGGTGCTCGATCTCCATTTCGTCAAGAATGGTCACGCCGTCGTTTGTGATAACCACGTCCCCGAGGGAGTCCACGAGCATCTTGTCCATCCCCTTCGGCCCGAGAGTGGTCCTCACCGCGTCGGCTATGGCCTTCGCGGCGGTTATGTTGCTGTGCTGGGCGTCCCTTCCCAGGGTCCTGAGGGTGCCTTCCGGAAGGATCAAAATCGGCTGTCCTCCCATCTGACCCGTCTGCGCTACCATTAACATCACCTCTTAAATTATTTTTTAACCCGCTCGAGAACTTGCTATTTTCTATATCCATGCAGGTATATTTAAATTTTTCGGTCCGGATTTCCGCTGGGTGCCGCCAGCCCGATCGCGATCGAATCGTCGATTCTATCGAACTTTACCTTCAACGACCTCTGGACTTTCAGAAAAAGGAGGGGCGGTTCCTTTGTCTCGAGGCTCCTGAAGTACCACGGAGCCGTGGCCCTGGGCGCTGTAATAAACTTTCTCACACTCCTGGTCCTGGTTCAGACCGGAGTTCACTTTCTGGTGGCGAATCTCGCAGGGATCTTTTTGGGTTTCGCCGCGAACTACGCCGGAAGCGAGACCGTGGTGTGGTCGATTAACCGGTCCAATCGGAAACCAGGGCTTCGGGAGGTACACCGTGCTCTCCGGCCAGTTCGCGGATGCGACTCGAGACGTACTTTTTGACCTCTTCTTCCTTGGAAATATCGAGCGGCGGTTCCCCCAGGTCCGCCGGTTTTCCCTCAAGTTTAGCCTCTATAGATTTAGCGACACGGCCCGCTACGGCTAGCGCCCAGGTCCCCAGAACGGTTCCGGGTCCCGGTTTCTCGTTTCTGATGTGATTCCATACGGCCTGCTGCACCGATTTCAAAGACGGGGGACTGAGGTCGGTCTCGGAACCCGGCGGTTCTTCCTCTGCAGTGCAGAACTCGATGACCTTTTCCGCGAGAATTCGCGGATCACAGCCGGAATCCCGCGCCACGTTCGAAATGTACCTGGCGAGAGCCTCTACATCCCGGTTGGCAACCATCTCCACGATGTCCCGGTAGGACAGGTAAAACACCGCGCCGAAAGAATCAGGAGGCTTTAACATTACCTTCACTCCGGATTCCGTTTGGTCGTCTCCGAGAACCTCCTCGAGTCTCAGTCGGTAAGCCTCTCCGGAAACCGGAATCCAGCAGGTGGAATAAGGGGTCGTCAGTTCCGCCTCTCCCGGTCTTTTTCCTCCAGGACCCTCGTTGAAAAGCAGGTACCGGAGAATGAGCTCGTCTATTCTTTCGTACAGCGTTTCAGGACCTTCCATCTTCGAGCACCGAATAATAATAATCCCAAAAAGCTTTAAGTCTCTTTCGCAACGAAACCCCGGAGGACCGAAAAACACTTAAATTTAACGCTTTAATTATTAATGAGTAGTAAAGCGATGGAGGGGGTTCGAATAGTTGAGTATAAATACACAATCGAGATTTCTGGGAACAGGTGCTTTGATCTTTCACCGAATACATTGATAGATGTTTTTAGTGGTAGACATCCAACTGACATTATTAATGACCCTTCCTATTGGCTATGGAAGTACACTCCCATTCACGAAAATATTAAATCAGACGCTATATCTAAAATAGAGGAAGCGGGTGACGGCAATTTAGTAATAATCTCGAAGGATCTGGCAGAACAGTACGGCATCTCTGGAAGACGGGCTCAAAGAAATAACGTAATTGAGATCCCTGAAAATGAATACCCTTCATTACAGGAAAGGTTGTTGGAAGCTTCCCAACACAATATGCTTGCGGGGTCGTGGAAGTACATGGTTATTACGATGGTAAAATCAGGTTGGGAGTTATCAGAAACACTTAGCGACCTGAAGGATATGCGCGACGAGGCGCGTGCTATAAAAAATGGTGATATATCCTACTTACGTAAACTTCGAGAAGAGGTAAAAGATCTTTCTGAGCTTCTCCGTGATATAATAAAAGAAGATGAAGACATCGAGGAATTATACCACATGCTGAAAAAGATAAGAAGAGATGTACATCCGAAAGCAAAACAGGTAAGAGAGGATTGGGACAGAAGAGTCTTGGAAAGGGTTGGGGATGAGGTTGGGGATAATAAGCTGGTGAGGGTAGTCCCATATAGCGCTAGGATTGTGGATGCGCTGATATAAAAAGGCTAAAATCCCGGGATTTTATCGGACCGAAAGCTTAAAATATAACAGCGTTATTTATTACTTATGATTTACCTGGATCACGCGGCGACGACTCCGGTGAGGAAAGAGGTTCTGGAAGCCGTAACGGAGGCTTTCGAAATTTTCGGAAACCCCTCCTCCCTTCACGCGGCCGGGACAAAGGCGCGGGAAGCTGTGGAAGAATCAAGGGAAACCCTGGCCCGGGCGCTCAGGTGTTCTCCGGAAGAAGTCGTTTTCACCTCTGGGGGAACCGAAGCCAACAACCTCGCGCTGAAAGGTCTTCCGGAAAGGGGACACGTTCTGGTGTCATCGATCGAGCATCCCTCGGTTCTGGAACCGGCGGGAAGTCTCGAGAAACTCGGCTTCGAGGTGGAACGAATACCTGTCGACAGGTTCGGCCTGGTGGACCCGGAAAGAGTAGCTGAAATGATAAGAAAGGATACGGTCCTCGTATCCGTGATGCACGCGAACAACGAGATAGGAACCGTTCAGCCGGTCAGGGAAATAGGAAAGGTGTGCAGGGACTCCGGCGTTCTCCTTCACGTAGATGCGGTCCAGACCTTCGGGAAGATAGAGGTGGACCCGAAAAGGATGAACGCCGATCTGGTATCCGTGAGTTCGCACAAGATCTACGGACCAAAGGGTGTCGGCGCGCTTTTCGTTCGGGAAGGGGTCAAACTAAAACCGCTGCTATCCGGCGGCGGGCAGGAAAGGGGTCTGAGGAGCGGGACCGAGAACGTTCAGGGCATAGTCGGTTTTGCAAAGGCTGCGGAACTGGCGGTCGCGGAAATGGAAACCGAAAGCCGGCGTCTCGAAAGGCTGAGGGATAGGCTCATCTCCGGGCTCTCGGAAATCCCGGACTCGTTTCTCAACGGGCACCCGAAAAAAAGGCTTCCGAACAACGCCCACTTCTGCTTCCGATTCATCGAGGGAGAATCCGCGGTCCTCATGCTCAGCGAGGAAGGGATCATGGTCTCCACCGCATCGGCCTGCTCGTCGAGAAAGCTGGAACCCTCCCACGTTCTCCGCGCCATCGGTCTGAGACGGGAGGAGGCTCACGGCTCGGTGAGGTACACCCTGGGTCTCGGAAACACGAAGGAGCAGGTCGAGAAAGCGATCGAAGCGACCGAAAGGGTGGTGGAGAAGCTGAGGGAAATCTCTCCGTTCAAGGGGAAGTGGTGAGAATGTACTCCGAAAAGGTGATGGATCACTTCAGGAACCCGAGGAATCAGGGAAAACTCGAAGACGCGGACGGTGTGGGAACCGCGGGCAACCCGATCTGCGGCGATGTGATGAGATTTTATATAAAGGTAAGAAACGGTAAAATAATTAAAACCGGGTGGGAGACCTTCGGATGCGCCGCGGCCATAGCAACGTCCTCGGCACTAAGCGAGATGATCACCGGAAAAAGCCTGGAAGAGGCGAGAAAGGTCACGAGGGAGGCGATAGCCGAATACCTGGGCGGTCTCCCTCCGATAAAAAAGCACTGCACCAGTCTGGCTCTGGAAGCGCTCAAAAAGGCGATTAAAAATTACGAAGAGGCCGGAAAATGATATGCCTGGTAGCCCTGGCGGTTTTCGGGGTGCTCGGAATTTTCAGCGTGAGGTACAGGCTTCTGGCGAAGGAGGCCTTCGAGTGCGTTCTGAGAAGGGTAACCCTGAGGAAATGCAAAACCGGTATGGACAGGAGAATAAAAATGTGGGTCACGAAGAAGCTCTCGAGGTTCCCGGGTCTGGCGAGAACTGTCTACAGGAGGTTCGAGATTTTCTCCTGGGCTTTCACGATCGCGTTTTTCCTCTCCGTGTTTTACAGCGCGCTCTCGGTGTACAACATCCTGGTTCACGGGTCGTGCGATCCCGGAGGAGGGTGTTTCATAGCCGGGGGTTGCGGAAACCCGGATTGCGGTCCGGGCTGCGTGTGCCCGGTGGGTCACGACTGCTCTGCCGGGTGCGTCGAGGAATGCTCGTGTGGAGGTTGTGAAAATGAATCCGGAAAAGTACAGGAAGGACTTTCCCCTTCTAGTTAGAGGATTCGAGGGAAAGCCGGTAGTGTACTTCGACAACGCGTGCGTGACCCTGAAGCCGAGGCAGGTAATAGAGGCCATGAACAGGTACTACGAGGAGTTCCCGGCCTGCCACGGAAGAAGCTACCACAAACTTGGAATGAAGGTCACCGAAGAGTACGAAAAGGCCAGGGAGACCTTGAAGAAATTCGTGGGTGCCAAGAGGTCCGGGGAAATCATTTTCCTGAGGAACACCACCGAAGCCATAAACCTGGTGGCCAACTCGATAGGGCTCAAGAAAGGGGACGTCGTCCTTACGTCGGACAAGGAGCACAACTCGAACCTGGTACCCTGGCTGTTCCTCGAGAAAAAGGCCGGAATAAAGCACGAGGTCGTTAAAACCGGGGAAGAGGGAATTCTCGAACCCGAGGCCCTTCAGGAGGCGATAAACCGGAAGGTGAAGCTGGTGAGTCTTGTGCACACCTCGAACCTGGACGGAACGACCTTCCCGATAAAAGAACTCGCCGCGGTGTGCAGGGACCACGGAATCCCGATCCTGGTTGACGGGGCGCAGTCGGTTCCCCACAAGGAGGTGAAGGTGGACAGACTCGGGGTGGATTTCCTCGCGTTCTCCGGTCACAAAATGCTGGGACCGTCCGGAATAGGCTGCCTGTACGGAAGGTACGAGCTGCTGGAGAGGATGGAGCCGTTCCTGACAGGCGGGGACACCGTCGAGGACACAACCTACACGAGCTGCAGACTGTCCAAACCGCCCGAAAAATTCGAGGCAGGTCTCCAGAACTACGCCGGAGCGATAGGTCTGGCGGAAGCCGCCAGGTACGTGGAAAGGGTGGGGCGGGAAAACATAGAGAAGCACGAAGTGAAGCTGAACAGGCTGATAACCGAGGGGATTTCCGGGATAGCCGAAATCCTGGGTCCGGGTCCGGAAAAGCGCGGGGGCATAGTCTCGTTCACGGTTCCGGGAATCCATCCGCACGACATCTCAGCCTTCATGGACATGCACAATATATTCATAAGATCCGGGGCCCACTGCGTGCACTCCTGGTTCAACGCGCGCGGTCTCGAGGGTTCGGCCAGGGCCTCCCTTTACCTTTACAACACGAAGGAGGAGGCCGAAAAGTTCGTTGAAGTACTGAAGAAAACAGTCGAAACCTTCGGATAGGCGATTTAAACCAGGTCCGCGATCTCCCGGATCCTTTCGCTCCACTTTCCCGACCTTTTTTCTGACCCTTCAACAAGAACACGGTTTTCTGCGAGTGAAACGGATCACCCGAAATCTTTAAATATAAGTTCGGGGATATCAAATATAACCCCGTTATATTGATTCGATGGTGACGAAAATGGGTGGATTCGTTTGTTGTAGATCGGGTACGCGAAAAGGATGTGGAAGCCTACGTGAAATTATCCGACGGCGCGGTTGAAGTCTGGGTTCCGGAAAAATCCGCCGTAATTCCCGCGATACACGCTCTCGAGGTTTTGGCCGGTCAGCTCGGCCCGGAAATTCTGAATCTGAGTCTTAGAGTTCGGACCGGACGGCCGGAAGAAAACGGATACCCAGTTTACGACATAAGAGGACATAACCCGGCGCGCGAAACCGATATTTACATCGGAAAAAGAAGACCGAAATCGCGGGAAATTCTGGAAACGTATTTCGAACACCTGAAATACTCCCTGGAGATGTGGAAGACCGTCTCAGAGATTTATCCGGCTCCGAAATGGGAAAGGGATCCCGGCGACCACGGGCTTTCCAGGGTCAGACTATACCGGACGAAGGATCAGGGAATTTCGATTAACGGGGCGGGCCGGAATCCGCATCATAACGGCCTCTTCCACCTGGAAAGGATAAAAAACGTTGGTGATCCGGGTGAGTGAGATGGGTGGATACCTTTGCTCAGCGCCTTAAGAAGCTTTGGGAGGAATGCGGAGAGGATTTCAAAAAATGGTTCTACGGTTCCGGATTCGGAAAAACACCCCTTCAGAAACTTCCGTCCGAACTCGACCCAACAGGAAACGTATACATTAAAAGGGAGGACCTTCAACCCGGAAGGAATATCAAGGTAAGGGCCGCTTCGGGTATTCTGTACCTCATGAAAGACGGGTTGGAAGGGGTTCACACACTGACGGTCGCGAGTTCCGGAAACTTTGCGAGAACCCTTCCTTTAGTTGCCGAAAAGCTCGGTCTCGACGTGGGAATAATGTACTTCATTCTGAAGCCCCGTCTCGACGACGATCCGCATCTGAGGGAAGAACTCGAAAAATACGGCGAAGTTATCCCGGTCCCGGAAACCGGATACTGCCCAGTGAGCGGGAGGGACGCGGGAAGGGCGATAACTAATGCCATGATTCAGGGTGAACAACCGGGATACAGGTACGTGGACCAGCACGACGGAATAGGAAACCCGTTCGGAAACCTCACCCTCGGGGAGGAAACCTCCGGGATCGAAGAAGCGGTGGTGGTCCAGGGTCTTGGGACCTGCGGCAGCACCTTAGGCCATTACTACGGCCGGGTTTTCAGCGGCGCGAACACAGAACTCGTCGGCCTTCTTCCCGAAGACAGCAGGCAGGTGGGTCTGCGCAACCGGGCGGGTCAGGGAGAGTCCGAAAACTTCGCGGAGGTCAGCCGCATAGCGGATAAAATAATCGAAATATCCAACCGGAAAGCCTACGAAACCATGGTGGAGCTGTGGGAATGTGGAATCCCGGCGGGTCCGTCTACGGGAACGAACGTTGCCGGTGCCCTTCAAACCGCGGAAGAGACGGAAAAGAACGTGATCACCGTGGTTCCGGACTCCGCGGCCGGGTACGCTGAGTTCCTCCGCAGAAACATGAAAGAAATTTTAGGGGTGGGTTTCGAAGAATATTTAGATATTTTCGAAAAGGTGGTATGCTCCTCATACGAACAGTATTGAGGTTGGCTGATTTCTCATCTATTCAAAAAATTTAAATGTTTATCTCTAAAAAGTAATTAATATGTACGATGATAGGGAAGAGTGGTACGGAGACGGGGTAGAATCCGCTTTTAGAAAATATGAGGAGTTAAGACGTTATACACGAAAGCCTAACTCAGAAATCGTTAGAAGTGTATTAGAAGATGTAAATGGTAATGGTCCAAACTTAGAGATTGGGTGTGGAGACGGAGAATTGTATAGATTAGTCCCAAATCTTAAAACAATACCTACAGATTTTTCCAAATTTGCTTGTAGGTTGTTCAAGAATCGCACCGGAATTGACCCGGTGGTTGCGGATGCTAGAAAGTTGCCGGTAAAAGATGAAAGATTTGGTATGATTGTAGGTTATTCTGTTGTTGATGTTATCCCTTATAAAGACTATCCAAAATTATTCGAGGAGGTCAAGAGGACCTTGGAGTCGGGTGGATATTTCATTCATTTTTTAGATCTCCAACCTAATATTATGAATATAGTAGACAACCTCCAAAAAGAAAATCCGGATTCCTATATCTTTCCGTGGTGTCCCGTAATAAAAATGCCTTACATAGGAGATGTAAAGGGGTGGAACGGTCTCCAATTGATGGATAAAAGCAGATTTTCAGCATATTTTTCTTCATTAGAAGAGTTCAAAAGACCGTTAATTGAATTTCTTGCGAGAGATCCTTTTAAGACCTTAACATATTTAAAGGTAAAAGAAGATAAGCCCAAGGTTTCCTGCTCTATATCAGAAGATGCATCTCCTTTCTGTGAAACACGGTTCGATTTTGTAGAGTATTTCAGAGAGAAACTCAGAAAGATGGAAGGATACGATTTCAAGATAGTAAAAGATGAGATTATTTCCAAAACAACTCCGAATCCTATCGATGAAAAAACAGTGGTAAACAAAGTAGGAACATTCGTTACAACTCCCGATGGGGGGAAAGTCCATTCTGAAATACACGTTTTTATTAGTGAAAAATTGTAAATTTTATCCGTGGATCTGATAATACTGGGTTCGGGCGGGACCGAGGGGACTCCGAAGCCGCGTGCTGCAGCTGTGAAAGGTGCGAACTCGCGAGAAGGAGGAAAGGCGGGTATCTGAGAACGGCCCCTCTTTGTTTATAGACCCGGCCGGAGTTCTGATCGACATCCCGGAAGAAATCAGAACCCAACTCATTAACAACAACATAAAAAGGGTCGGCGCGATTTTCTACACCCACTGGCACCCGGATCACACCTTGGGTTTGAGGATCATCGAACAGATAAACCTGGATTGCGGAACGGGCAGACCTAGAGGCAGGCCTATAGACGTTTACTTTCCGGAACAAGAGCTGGACCTGCTCGACAGATTTCTTATCAGGAGGTCTGTTTTCGACTTTTACCAGCGCTTAGGTTTAATAAGGCTTCACACTATTAATCACGGAGACAGGTTTGAGTTCGTGGGATCGGAATCGAAGCCCTTCAGTTTCCTACCTCGACCGCGTTCCACTACCTGATAAAGGAAGGTAATCTACATGCCGTGCGAAATAAAGGAAATCAGAGAATCGGAAAAACTGAAGGACTCCGATTATTTACATTTCAGCTGGTGGAAAGGGGAAGGAATATGCGACACCACGCCGCGGAAAACCGAAGAGGTGCCGATTGAAAGAGTTTTGGAATTTGTAGAAAACCTGAAAATAAAAAATGTAATCCTCACCCATATAAACGAGTGTCGCGGTAAAACCCACGCCGAATTGGAGAGCCTCGAAGAAAAATACGGAGACCGGAACATCAGGTTCGCGTACGACGGAATGAAAATAAGTTTTATAATCTGGAGATTAAAAATTACCGTCACGACCTATCTGAAAGGTGGTGTGATGATGTCTAAGAGGCTTAACCTTAAGAAACAAATATATTCCTCCAAGAGGACGAAAAAAGGTTATATATCGAGCGACTTCCACTTTTCAAGAATTAGACCGTGTCTGGAATGGGTAGAGGACGAGATGGAAAAAGTAAAGAAATCTCTTAAAATTCTTGATGTCGGGTGTAGCACCGGAGAGGTAGCAAAATTTTTTATCGATATGGGGAACGAAGTCTACGGAATCGATGTGTGTGAAGATGCCTTAAAAGAAGCCGAGAAAAAAGGTGTTAAAACGAGGTTTCACGACTGTGAAGAACCGTTGCCGTACGGACCTGAAACCTTCGACATTGTCTATGCCGGCCAGATACTCGAACACATCTACGATACCGACGGTTTTCTAAAAGAGTGTGAAAGAGTTCTCAAAAAAGGCGGGTTGCTGATCTTAAGTACCCCGAACATTGCTTCGCTTCCCAGTAGGGTCAGACTTTTGTTCGGATTCTACCCGAAGTGGGTAGCCCCTTCTCCAGAACACTATCAGCCCGGAGATCACATAAGAGCCTTTACGAAAAGTGTGTTAAAAGATCTTGTTGAGAGGTGCGGATTCCGGGTCGAAAAGATAATATCCAATTTAGTTTCTTTTTTGCCTACGAGGAGAACGAGTCCGCCGTGGAGCATCTCCCTCGGAAAAATTTTTCCGTCACTCGGTGAAATACTCATACTAAAGGCGAGAAAAATTTAGTCCGCCAGAAATTTAAATATCCGGGGGTGTAATCTATAAAGAGGCGGGGGTGGCAGAGCGGTTATGCGCCCGGCTGCAGACCGGAGGACCCGAGTTCGAAAACCGGAAAATCTCGGCCCCCGCTCCATAGGGTGATGGAATGCTGAAACTCTTCGACACCATGAGCAAGAAAAAGCGGGTTTTCAGACCGCTCGGGAAAACGGTGAAAATGTACAACTGCGGACTGACGGTCTACAACTTCGCGCACATCGGGAACCTGAGAGCCTACACCTTCGCGGACCTCCTGAGAAGGTACCTGCAGTACAGGGGGTACCGGGTAAAGCAGGTCATGAACTTCACGGACGTCGGGCACATGACGGAAGACGAGGTGATATCCTCGGACGTCGGCGAGGATAAAATGGAGGTCGCGGCGAAAAGGGAGCGGAAAACCGTCTGGGACATAGCAGAGTTTTACATAAAGGCCTTCCTCGAGGATTCCAGAAAGATGAACTTCCTGGAACCCCACGTGAGGCCGAGGGCAACCCAGCACATCCCGGAAATGATAAGGATAATAAAAAGCCTGGTGAAAAAGGGTTACGCCTACGTAACGCCTTCCGGAGTGTACTACGACGTTTCGAGGTTCAAAAGGTACGGGCGGCTCTCCGGGAACACGATAGAAAAGCTGAAAGCGGGGGCCGGCGGTAGGGTGAAGTTCAATCCGGACAAGAAAAACCAGTTCGACTTCGCACTCTGGATAGTGGACCCGAACCACATAATGAAATGGGACTCGCCCTGGGGAACCGGGTACCCCGGATGGCACATAGAGTGCTCGGCCATGTCGATGAAGTATTTGGGAAAGACCATAGATATCCACACCGGGGCCGTTGACAACATCTTCCCGCACCACGAATGCGAAATAGCGCAGTCCGAAGCCTATACCGGCAAGAAGTTCGTGAGGTACTGGATGCACTGCAGGCACCTCATGGTAGACGGTCAGAAGATGGCAAAGTCCTCCGGGAAGTTCTACACCCTGAGGGACCTGGAAGAGAAAGGCTTTTCCCCGCTCGCCCTGAGATTCTTCCTGCTCAGCGCCCACTACCGCAGCGAGCTGAACTTCACCCTCGGGGCCCTTAAAACGGCGGAGAAAACCGTGAAAAACCTCTTCGACTTCACCTTCAGGGCGTTCAGCCTCGATCCGAAGGGAAGGTACAGCCGCGAGTTCTCGTCCTTCCTGAAAAGGGCCAGAGCGGAATTCGTCAGACACATGGACGATGACCTGGACACACCGAAGGCCCTGGCTTCGGTCTTCGACGTTGTCAACGAAACTAACAGGCTGATCGAACTCGGAAAACTGTCCAGAAGGAATCTGAGAGAGGTGTTCCGCTTCATGGTGGACATCGACCGGGTTCTCGGTCTGGGCCTCGCACGGGTAGCCGAAGGGATTCCGAAAAGCGTGAAGAGGCTCGTTGAGAAAAGGGAGAAGCTGAGAAAGTCCGGGAAGTTCGACGAGGCCGACAGGATAAGGAAGGATCTCGCCGAAAGAGGTTACGAAATAGAGGATACGCCGGACGGACCCGTGGTGAAGAGAAACTGGCTGAAATAGGGATTTTATGAAACCGGAGTGCGTTCTCGTAAGGGTGGGGGAGATCTCCCTCAAGTCGAGAAAAACCCAGAAAAAAATGTTTTCCACACTTATAAAAAACATAGAGGCCGCGATCCCGACCGGATACAGAATAGAAACGAATCCGAACAGAATTTTCATCTACACGGACGACATCGAGGAAACGGTGGACTCGCTGAAAAGGGTCTTCGGAATAACCTCGGTTTCACCCTCCTGGACCTGTTTCTCCGGACTCGACGAAATAAAACTTCTGGCATCGGATGTGGCAACCGAAGTTCTCGGCCTTGGTCCGGGGAAGTCCTTCGCGATCCGGGTGAGAAGGGCCGGGAGACACCCCTTCGACTCGAGAACCCTGGCGGAAGAGGTCGGGGCCGCGGTGAAAAGAGTTACCGGAGCTTCCGTGAATCTCGGCGAACCGGACGCCGAAATCTGGATCGAGTGCAGGTCGAGGAGGACCTACGTGTTCGTGGAAAGGGTCCCGGGGCCCGGAGGACTTCCCTTGGGGGTTTCCGGAAGGCTGGTTTCCCTGTTCTCCGGAGGTATAGACTCGCCGGTTGCTACCTGGATGATGATGAAAAGGGGTTGTGAGGCCGACCTCCTGTTCGCGTACTTTCCGAAGGGTGGGGACGAATCCTCGCTGAAAAGGTGCGTGGAGGTCTGCTCGGACCTGAGAAAGTGGGCTGCCGGAAGCGAGCTGAAACTCTTCACCTTCAGACACGAAAAGTCCCTGGCAGAGTTCGTTAAAAAGGGTGGAAACGCGGTGTGCGTGCTTTGTAGGAGAATGATGTACCGGGTTGCCTGCGCCTTCGCCGAAATGCGCGGCGCCCACGGTGTGGTGACCGGCGAGTCCCTGGCCCAGGTGGCGTCCCAGACGCTGAAGAACCTCTCGGTAATAAACGAGGCCGCGAAGCTCCCGGTTTTCCGGCCGCTCATAGGCATGGATAAAGAGGAGATAGTGGGTGTTGCCAAGAAGATAGGGACATACGAAAGCTCGACGATCCCGATCTCCTCGGGCTGCGGAAGGTTCGAGGGCTGCTGGGCGAGACCGGAAAAACCGGAAACCTCGGCAAGCCTGGAAAGAATAAAAGAAATAGAGTCCAAAATAGACATAGACGGTCTGGTCTCGGAGGCCGTGAACTCGATAAGGGAGGTAGAAATATGAAACCGGACGAGAAGGAGCTGATCGCGATCGTGGAAGAGGTCGTTAAAAAACACGGAACGGTCAAGTCCCAGCACGACCTCGCCGAACTCGTTGTAAAGGAGGTGAGGAAGAAGTATCCCGGATTTCTCCTGTCTTCGAAGAGGGCCAGGGCCATAGCCCTGAAGGCGCCAGGGGTCGGGGTGAAGGTTCACACCAAAAAATCCGGAGTGGATAGACCCGAAACCTGTCCGGCGTGCGGATCCGGGCTTTCCGGCCTCTACGCGAGAAATCTGCTGAACGAAAGGGTTCTGATAGGACTTTCCTGCGAGAACTGCGGCTACTCCGGGGTTTTTAAAAAATTCGCGCCTTTCAGGTACGAGTTTTATCCGAGAAAAAATATAAAGCGTGAAAACCGATAATTTCTTGGCCGGGGTGGCGGAACCAGGCTAACGCGCGCGGCTCGAGACCGCGTGGGGCTCTGCCCCGTGCAGGTTCAAATCCTGCCCCCGGCGCCACTTCCGGGTTTGTTCCGCACTCTCACTCAACGGTAACGGTTTTCGCCAGGTTTCTCGGTTTGTCGACATCGAGGCCCTTGAGCCTGGCAATGTGATAGGCGAAAAGCTGGAGTGGGACTATTCCGAGCACGGGGAGAAACTCTTCTTTTGTACCGGGAATGACGATGACGTCGTCCGAAAGCCGTTTTATCTGCTTTAAACTCCGGCCTTTCGTGGTTACCGCGATGATTTTGCCGCTCCTCGCTTTTATTTCCTCCATGTTATTTATCACCTTGTCAGTTATGCTGTCGTGGGGAACGATAAAAACGCTGTAAAACCTGTCGTCCACCAGGGCTATCGGACCGTGCTTCATTTCGCCGGCGCTCAAGGCCTCTGCGTGGACGTAGCTGATTTCCTTGAGCTTCAGGGCACCCTCCAATGCCGTCGGGTAGTTGAACTTCCTTCCGAGAAACAAAGCATTGCCGAACTTAACGTACTTCCTCGCAAGCTTTTTGATTTCCATTTCACGCTTTAAAACCGACCCAACCTTCCCCGGAAGTTTTTTCAGCTCATCGATGTATCTTTTCGCCGTGGCGAAATCGATGTAATTAAACTTTCTTGCCAGATAAATCCAGAATAAAAATAACGTTAACAGCTGGCTGGTGTACGTTTTCGTCGCGGCGACACCTATTTCCCTACCGGCGTGCAGGTAAATTCCGGCATCGACTTCCCTGGCTATGCTGCTCGACACAACATTTACTATGCCCAGGCTAGCGAGGGCCTTTTCCTTATACTTTCTCAACGCCTCGAGCACGTCTATGGTTTCGCCGCTCTGACTTATCGCAACAAGCAGGTCCCTCTTCGATATTTTTTTATCCGCGTATTTGAATTCACTCGCGTACTCAACGTGACAGTCGAAAAACCTGTCAAAAAGATATTTGGCGTACAGGCCTGCGTTGTAACTCGAGCCGCACGCAAACAGAATAATCCTCCTGAATTTTTTTATTTTATCGAAATCGATCCCGCCGAAAACCGGCACAGCCGCTTTGAAATCGACCCTGCCTTTGTACGCATTTTCGACCGTTTCAACCTGTTCAAAAATCTCTTTCAGCATGAAAGTTTCGAACCTGCCTCTGTCTATTTCCTCTTCGGTTCGTTTTATCCGCTTTATTTCCTTGTTTACGTCAAAACCGTCCAGGTTTTTTATTTCGAGGTTGCGATCGCGGATTATTCCGACCTCGTTATCGTCAAGGAAGATGAATTTATCGGTGTGTCTGGAAATCGCGACCGTGTCCGAGGCGATGAAAAATTCGCTGTCTTTTATACCGATCACCAGCGGACTCGATTTTCTTGCGAGAAAAAGTTTATCGCCGTACAGGGCAACGATGGCGAAAGCACCTTCGAGCAGTTTTACAGAATTAATAAAGGCTTCTTCCTCGGGATAGTTTCTCAGCATTTCTTCAAAGAGATGCGCGATAACCTCGCTGTCCGTCCGGCTTCTGAATTTATGGCCTCTGCCTTCCAGGAACTTCTTCAGGGACTGATAGTTTTCGATTATTCCGTTGTGAACTATTCCTATCCTTTTCTTGCAGTCGAAGTGCGGATGCGTATTGGAGACCGTCACCCTTCCGTGCGTCGCCCACCTCGTGTGCGCAATACCGATCGATGCCGAGTCCGGAAGCTCCCCGGATTTTTTTAATAGCTCAGAGACCTTGCCGACGGTTTTGACGTAGCGGATTTTCCCGTCGTAAACAGCGAGGCCGCACGAATCGTAACCCCTGTACTCCAGAACCTTCAGGGCATCGAGCAAAATCGGGACCGCGCTCCTCTTACCGTAATACGCCGCTATCCCGCACATAAAATTGAATTCATACACTTTAAAATAAAACTTAAGGTTCGAATTTTTCCGGTTCGATTCAAAATTTATGTGCAGACTCCGGACGGGAAAAACCGGTTTTCTCCGCTACGCCGTTCCTCCGGTTTTTCAAACTGAGGGCGTCCTGATTCTGACTCTGGAAAACAGTTCGAAGAGCTACATAATAGATTTCCTCCAACGTAACCGAGGTCGGGGTGGTTGTAACCGCTGGCACTCCGGCCGTCGAAAGAGGGACAGGAACGACCTCTCGATTCTTAGCGTTCGGCTGAACGGATACCATCCTTACAGAGGAGATGGTTCGAGAAAGAGGTTGTGGACGTGGTCAGGAAGAGTCTCGTCTACGCACCGCCTGTAGGATCCGGAAGTTCCGGTCCGAGGACTGTGTACTTCAACTCGTCCGCAGTGAACGGGAGTAATACGCTCTCGCTGATCAGTTCGGACAGGTGTACAGGAAGTAAGGATTGCGACGGTTTTCGGATTTAGGACCTTGAGGTTTACGCGGAGTAAATATTTAAAACGGAAATCCAAATTTTTAGTAGCGCCCGTAGTCTAGCGGTAGGACATGACCCTGCCACGGTCAAGACCCGGGTTCGAAAATCCGGGATTCCCGGCGGGCGCACCAAAAGAGTTAAATAACTCCCGGAGTAATACCTTTTATGGCTTTTTGGAGGAGGGAGTCGAAGGAGGTTGAAATAAAAGCGGAAGAGGTAAAACCGGAGACACAGGAGGTTGCTTTCGAAGAACCCGAAGAAAAGCCGAAGTTCGCCCCCCTTTTCGTTAAAATAGATAGGTACAGGGAGGTTCTGGGTCTTCTGGAAAAGGGGGCTTCCGAGGCCGAGAGGCTGAGGGAGCTTCTGGGTCTTCTCAGAGAGGTGGAAAGTACGAGGGCCGAGGTGGAAGCGAAACTGAAGGAAACGGTGTCCTCCCTTTCGGAAACTCTCAGAAAACTCGACGAGGAGTTCGTGAGACCGGAAGGTATGGAAGAAGCCGGCGAAAGGAAGGAGTTCAGATCCGTTGACACCGAAGAGTTGAGAAAGGTAATTAAAGAGCTCGGCGAAAAACTTAAGGAGTGATCGCGGGGGTTGCCGAGCGGCCAAAGGCGCCGGACTCAAGATCCGGTCCCTTAGTGGGTTCGCAGGTTCAAATCCTGCCCCCCGCACCAGCCGTTAATTATTTAAACCGGGAAGACTCATCCTTTATCATGGTAAGCGTAGATAAGGAACTGTGTATAGGATGCGGGAGCTGTGTGGCCATCTGCCCCGAGGTTTTCGAGCTCGGCGACGACGGCAAGGCGCAGGTAAAGGAGGGTGGCGAAGCGGAGTGTGCCAAGGAAGCGGCAGAAGCCTGTCCGGTAGAGGCCATCACGGCTTAAATTTTTAAACTGCGGTCTTCATCTTTTCTTTATGATAGATTTTAACAGGCTGATTGAGAGGTTTCTCGAGCGCGAGTTCCGGCCCAAAAAAATAGGGAGGTACTACCCTTCCGAGATAGGTCTCTGCCTGAGAAAGGTTTACTACTCCTACAGGTACCCGAAGGAGGCCGGGAAGGACGCCCTCAGGGTCTGGGAGTTGGGGAACATCCTCCACGACTTCGTTGTAAGGGTGCTTAAATCCGAGAAAAACCCGGAGGTCGAGCTTCTGAAGCACGAGATGCCGCTGAAATTCGATGTGGACGATTTCACGATAGTCGGGAGGGTGGACGACCTCCTCCTGGTCAAGGAATCTGGGAGAAGCTTTCTCGTTGAGGTGAAGTCCTGCCGGGACGTTTCCTCCTTGAAGGGCCCGAAGGATCACCACACCATTCAGCTTCAGTTCTACATGCACGCAACCGGTGTGAGGAACGGCATTCTGGTTTACATCGACAAAAACGACCTCAGTACCAAGTCCTTCAGGGTGGACTTCGACGAAAACCTGGCGAAGGAGATAATCGAGCGGTTCAGAATTCTTCACGAATCGCTCAAAAACGGGAAGGTGCCTGTAGCCGAAGCCAAGCAGATTCCGGAAATGAACTGGATGTGTAGGTTCTGCGAGTACGCGGAAAGGTGCGAGAAAGAGTCCGTAGGTTAAAACGGTTGGTGAACCGGAAACGGTTCTGCATCTCCGTTTGTTTTCGAAACGTAGTACACCTTACGTACCCAGTCCTCCAGGGGGACCGTGGGTAGCGGCAACGGATACGGACGCAAACCGCTGAGGGCGAATGGCGGAAACTGCACAACTTCGACGCAGACTTTCCTTCCTTCGATGTCGACCGATATAGTCGTTTTTCTGGCAACGACCTCGGCCGGCGGATCGGTAGGAATTGTGAAAACGCAAGTCCCGCCATCGAGGATCCTGTATTGCAGGTCGGTCCTGTCTTTCGGCCCGGAATTCGGAATCCAACGACCGGGATGTAAGCAGTAAAGGGGTGCTGGCCAGTAGTTTACCTTCGTCGGCTCGCTCGGATAGTCAACCATACGAGCATTTAGCTGCGAAAAAATAAACGCTTTTCGGAATCCTGCGGGAAATGGTTGTGTGTCGGGAAGGGCCGGGAAAACCCCTTTGACGCGCTTTTCCGTGCCCCCTCCAGATAAACTCTCACTTTTTGTGAGAGTTTTCGCTTTTTAACTTAAAAATATACTTTTTTAAATATATTTATTTAAACATTCTTTACTATTTATTTTTAACTTAATATAATACATATCAAATATTTTAAAAAAGATTTTTCAAAAAACGGCTTATAAAAAGTATATTTTGCTAAATCTTTTTTAAACTATTCAAAAACTCGAGGGTACCGCGAACGAAAGCCTTCATGTTGGCCTCGAATTTTTCCGGCGTATAATAATATATAGTTCTGAATTTGCGGCCCTCCTTCCGTTTAACCGAGTCTATTATCTGGATTTCCTTCAGCGGGTTCACCACATGGTAAAAGGTCTTCGCCGGTTTTTCGTAACCCCGCCATTTTTCGGTCTTTATTCCGAGTTCCCGAACGAGCTCCAGAAGCTCGATTTCGCCCCTCGTGGCAAGGATCTCCAGGCATTTTCTTCCAAGTCTTTTTATTTTACCCGACTTCGGATGGTTGCCGTAGCAGTACTTCAGGAGGGTTTCCATAAGGGTATTTTAATAAAACCCAAATAAAAATCTTTCGGTGAAAAGACCCGAAAGAGTAGTGTTTATAAAACACACTCTAACCGAATAACCCGGATTATTCGCCGTAAATTTTCCGGAATTATAATATTATCTTTTAATAAAACACTATTCTTCCTTTCTTTCCAATTCGGAGGTTATCCTGACGAACTTCTTTATCAGACCTTCGAACTCGTGGGCCACCTCTTCACCCTCTTCGGTAAGACTCACGTTCTTTTTTCTCCCGCTTTTCTCGAATTCGACAAGTCCGAGTTTCGAAAGCACGTTAAGGACCTTTATGGTGTGGGAATAGGTGCAGTCGGTTTCCTTGGCCACCTGGGTCGTGTACCCGGCCCCGTTTTTTATGGAAAGTAGGATTTTCACCGGTTTTTCCCTCAGAAAAAGTCTCTCAAGTTCGGTCGGTTTTTTCCTCATGCCACCCCCATTTAATGATATGTGCGAAGATATTATTTAAACTTTTGCAAAATTAATTCTTAAGTAATATATTTTTTAAAATATTTTAAACGTCGAAACTTTTAGTAACTATTTTAAGTAACGAATATATCTGTCTCTTATACACATCTG
>WANL01000003.1 GCA_015521825.1 Candidatus Aenigmatarchaeota archaeon | reverse complement strand
TGCATATCCCGCCATTCCCCCACCCTTTCCCCAATCTCCGGGTCGATCCTCCTGAGTATTTCCTTGAGGTCGTTTGGATTGAGGTCCGGAAGCATCGAAGGCGGTATTCCCATTCCGATCAACAGCTCCCTCAGCCTCATTCCGGGAGGAACTTCAGGCAGGTACCTGGAGAGTTTCTCCTCTATCTTCCGGAACTGCCTCACCGCCTGATATCTCGGGTGCTTCTCAAGGGCTTTTTCAACGGGTTCACCGTTCCTTATTCTTTCCAGCGCCTTTTTATCCTCTTCGCTCAGGGGTCTCGGATTCAGTTCCCGGGACCCGCATTCGTGCTTTCTGCACTCTTCCGGAGATTCTTTACCGGCCACCCTCAGGGCGCAGAAAGGACCTACGAGAAGTTCGCAGTACTTTCCGACGATCGGTCCGAGAGGATCGCGGTCGCAGCAGTCCCCGCACATTCCGCAGCCCGGTTCTCCGGAGATTTCGCGAATCTCTTCAACCGTCAGCATAAGAAACTTTGGAGCGAAAAGTTTAACCCCCTTTCGGCAAAGACTTAAGTACCCGGAACGGTAAAATAAAATCGTGAAATCGATCTGTCCGTACTGCGGGTGCGGGTGCAGGCTTTCCTTTCTCGGAAATTCGGTCAGACCGGACCCGGAAGATCCGGTGAGTCTCGGGAAACCGTGCGTCAAGGGTCTCACGGTTTCCGAGGTTTTCGATCGTTCCAGGCTTAAACATCCGATGATCAGGATCGGAGGCGGACTCAGGGAAGTTTCCTGGAAGAGAGCGCTGGAAACCGTGAAAAAGAATGTCGAGGGTCTTTCGCCCGAAGAAATAGCCTTTTACGGGTCTGGAAAGGTCCCGAATGAGGATAACTGGGCGCTCCTGAAATTCGCGAAGATAGTTGCCGGCACGAACAACACGGACTCCTGCTGCGGCAGATTGTGTCACATAGCCACGGTTTCTGGTTTCCAAGACTGTTTCGGAAATTCCAATCTCACCAGGATGGACTACGTGAACGATATAGACACCCTTTTCGTCATAGGGTCGAATCCGGCTACCAACTACCCGGTGTTCTTCAATCGCGTCAAAAAAAGAGACATAAAGGTGGTTTCCGTCCAGCCATTTTTCAACGCCACTTCCGGATTCGGTGAAACCTATATAATAGAACCCGGGACCGAGGTCGTGCTTCTCAACGGGATAATGAACTATATTATATCCCGCGGTCTTCACGATCCGGAATCCGAAAAAATCGAGGGCTTCGAACTTTTAAAGCGAACGGTTTCCGGCTACGGCCCTGAGGTCGTGGAAAGGTTCTGCGGTCTCGACGCGGAAAGGTTTGAAAAGCTCGCTTCGGCGGTCGGCTGCTCCGACTCGCTCGGAGTGTTTCACGGCATGGGCCTGACGCAGCATTTAAATGCGGTTGAAAACGTCCACTCGCTCGCCAATCTCGTGCTTCTCAAGTCCGGTAAGGTCCTTTCTCTGAGGGGTGAGGTGAACGTTCAGGGAGTCGGGGACATAGGGTTTCTTCCCGACCGCCTGCCTTCCGGAGGTTTCGAGACCCTGCAGTTTCTGGAAAAGGTGTGGGGCCACGAACTGCCCGTGGAAAAGGGAAAGACCATGATAGAATCCGTTCTCACCTCCCCCGCGGACGCCATTTTCATCACTTCCTTCAATCCGGCTCAGTCCATGCCCGCCCTCGGAAAGGTTCACAAAAACCTGGAGAATTCCTTCGTTGTTCTCATGGAATCGCACGAGTCCCTTACCGCGGAGTTCGCGGACGTCCTCCTTCCGGTACCAGCGCTTTTCGAAAGGGAAGGTACAATTACCAACGGGGAAAAGAGAATAAGGCTGGTGAGAAAGGTCCGGGAACCTCCGGGGGAAGCGAGAAGGGAGATTGACATAGTCAGAAAGCTCGCGGCTCTGTTCGGAAAGGAGAGGTTCTTTTCCTGGAATTCCCCGAAGGAGGTCTTCGAAGAAATAGTAAAGGTGGTTCCGGCCTACCGTCGGGTCGATCCGTCCGCAGTTTACTCCGGAGAGGACGTATTCGCTGACAAAACCGTGAGATGGAAGAGGTTTTTCCCCGAAAAATTCGAAGGGAAGGACGAGATGAGGAGCGGAAAGTACCCGTTTCTCCTGACCACCGCGAGGTCCAGGTTCCAGTTCCTTACCGGTGAGATGACCGGAGTTTCCCCTACCCTTTCGAAACTCGAGGGAGAACCGGGGGTGAAAATTTCGAAGGTAGATGCCGAAAACCTGGGTCTGAAAACCGGTTCGAGAGTAAAACTGGTAAGCGAGGAGGGAAGCCTGGAAGTCGAGGTCGAGGTTTCGGAAGGTGTTCCCGCCGGTCTTCTCGTGGGAAGTTTCCACAGCAGGAAAATGCTGATCAATACACTGTTCCCGGCGAGATTCGACGAAGAAACCCACACCCCGAATTACAAGTGCGTGGCCGTAAGAATAGAACCCCTCAGTCCTTAAGTTCTATGGAGAGGGAAACCCCGTCCGGAATCGGAATCCTCATTATCTGCCTAAGGGTTCTTTCATCTGCTCCTATGTCTATTATCCTTTTGTGAACCCTCATCTCGAATCTGTCCCAGGTGGCGTTCCCGTGACCGGTTCCGTCTCCGCACGGAGTTTTCATCACCGTGACTTTCAGCCTTTTGGTTGGAAGAGGAATCGGGCCCTTCATCACGATTCCGAATTTTTTCGCTATTTCCCGGATCTCGAAGCAAAGCTGCTCCAGCTTTTCTGGATCCGTGGAGGTCAGTTTGATCCGGGCCCTGTTCATTCCCAACCCCTTATTTGGCCGGGACCACCTCTAAGCAAACTCCGGCAGCTACGGTCTGACCCATATCCCTGATGGCAAATCTGGAAAGCTCCGGGATGTTCTTGCTGCTCTCGATCACCAGAGGCTTGGTGGGCACGCACTTTATTATCGCCGCATCTCCTGTCTTTATGAAGTCCGGGTTTTCCTGTACGGTTTCCCCGGTCTTCGGGTCTATTTTCTTCAGGATTTCCACGATTTTGCACGCCACCTGCGCGGTGTGGCAGTGGAAAACCGGGGTGTAACCCTTGGTTATCACGCTCGGGTGGTTCAGAACGATTATCTGGGCGGTGAACTCCTTTGCCACGGTCGGCGGGTTGTCCGGATGACCGACCACGTCACCGCGCCTTATGTCGTTCTTGCCCACACCCCTGACGGAAAATCCGATGTTGTCTCCCGGTTTGGCTTCGGGTATCTGCTCGTGGTGCATCTCTATGGACTTCACCTCGCCCTTGACTCCGGCGGGTTCGAAAACCACGGTATCTCCGGTTTTGAGCACACCGGTTTCCACCCTTCCGACCGGAACTGTTCCTATTCCGGTGATGCTGTAAACGTCCTGAACCGGAAGTCTCAGCGGCTTGTCTATCGGTTTCTCTGGAACCTCTAGCATGTCCAGGGCTTCCACCAGGGTCGGACCGTTGTACCACGGGGTCTTGTCCGACTTCTTCACAACGTTGTCTCCGTGGTAGGCCGAAGTCGGAACGAAGTTAATCTTGCTCGTGTCGAAGCCGGCCGTTTTCAGAAGCTTTTCCACATCGGCCTTGACGCTGTCGTACTTGGCCTGGTCGTAATTCACGGCGTCCATCTTGTTTATGGCCACGACGAGCTGGTTCACTCCGAGAACCTTTATCAGGAATACGTGCTCCTTGGTCTGCTCCATGACCCCGTCGGTGGCTGCCACGACGAGAATAGCGGCGTCCGCCTGCGAAGCTCCGGTTATCATGTTTTTAACGAAGTCCCTGTGACCAGGAGCGTCGATCAGGGTAAAGTAGTACTTCTGGGTGTCGAATCTCTTGTGCATGATGTCGATGGTTACGCCTCTCTCCCTCTCTTCCTTTAGCTTGTCCATGACGAAGGCGAACTCGAAGGTCTCCTTTTTGTACTCCTTGGCTATTTCCTTGAGTTTTCTGAGTTCCTCTTCCGGAAGGTTCCCTGTGTCGAACAGGAGCCTCCCGACCAGGGTAGACTTACCGTGGTCAACGTGCCCTATGGTTACGAGATTCATGTGAGGTTTTTCTGCCATAATGTATCACCCCTTTTCGAAAGCTTGTCCGAAGTTTATATTAATCTTAAGGGTGATATTTATAAAGGTTACGCCGGTGGTTGAGTATGGGAAAGAGGGTTCTGGTTCAGGTTCCGGAAGGTCTGAAAACCAGGGTTTTCGATATCGTCGAGTCCCTCGAAGAGGAGGGTTACCGGGTTTTCGTGAGCGCCGAGAGGTGCTACGGATCCTGCGACAACAGATTCTCCGATGCCGCGGCACTCGGAGCGAAGATAATTCACTACGGGCACTCGGGGCCGGAACCGGTTGAGTACCGGGAGGTGAGGTTTTCCGGCGATCCGGTCGGAACTCTGAAAAGGCATTTTTCCCTCGTTTCCGGCTTCCGGTCCTTCGGTCTGCTGGGAACTCTCCAGTACCTGCACCTTTTAGAACCGGTTAAAAAGTTTCTCGAGTCCGAAGGAAAGGAGGTTCTAATCGGCGATTCCGCCCCCGGTCTTCTGCCCGGTCAGGTTCTGGGCTGCAGGTTCGAGAACGCGACCGCCGTCCAGGATTCGGTGGACTGCTTTCTCTTCATCGGAACCGGGAGGTTTCACGCCCTCGGTGTTGAGGTCGGAAAACCGGTGTTCGCGGTGGATGTCGAGCGCGGAACCGTTGAAAAGGTGGACAGGGAGGAAATCGAGAAAAAGAGGATGCTTGCTCTCGGGCAGGCGCTTTCCTCGGAAAGATTCGCCGTGCTAATTTCGACCAAACCCGGGCAGTTCAGACCCGATCTGGCCGAGGAGGTTTACGACGCCCTGAGGTCCAGAGGGAAGAAGGGGTTGATCCTCGTTTTCGACGAAATATCGAAGGACAAACTCGAGGGAATGGAGTTCGATTTCCTGGTAAACACCGCGTGCCCGAGAATCGCGGAGGACGACCTCGGCGCACCGGTCGTGAACGCCGGGGACCTGTTAAATTATTTAAAGGAGGAAACCGAAAAAAATAACCCATGGACGTCCGGAAAATAGCCGAGGAGTCCAGACTCGAACTGACGCCGGAAGAGATAGAGAAGTTCGAGAAGGAGCTCGAAAAGGTGAGGGAGGCATTCTCCGTAATCTCCTCGGTTAAGGCGTCCGAGATCTGCGTTTATCCTGAAGACCTGGAAGGGATTCTCAGGGAGGACGAGGCTGAGGACCCGCTTCCGCTGGAGGACGCCCTGGCCAACGATGAGGATGTGGAAAAATTCTTCTTCAGAGGTCCGAAGATAGTATGATCCGAGATTTTTTCGAGCTCGAGGAGTCCCAGAAAAGGGAGGTCTTTTTCCGGGTTCTCGAGGCCGCGAAAAAAGCCGACGAAAAATTCGAATTCCTCAACTGGATCTGCGAGGACGCGGAACCGGGTTTCCCGTTAACGGTCAAGGACAACATCTCAACTAAGGGTGTACCCACGACCGCAGGGTCGAAAATCCTGAAGAACTATATCCCGGTCTTCGACGCTACCGCGGTTTCGAGGCTGAAGACCGCAGGGTTTTCGGTGATCGGGAAAGCGGCCATGGACGAGTTCGGTTTCGGCAGTTTCAACACCAACACCTTCAGGGTGCCGAAAAATCCCTGGGACCCGGAGAGGTCCTGCGGAGGGAGTTCGGGCGGGTCCGCCTGTGCCGCAGCCCTTCTCGAACCACACGTGTCCCTGGCCGAGTCCACAGGGGGGAGTATCTCGTGCCCGGCGGCTTTTTGCGGGGTCGTGGGTTTCACTCCCAGCTACGGCTCCGTCTCCAGGTACGGTCTCATCGACTATTCGAATTCCCTCGACAAAATAGGGGTGGTGGCAAGAACCGCAGAGGACGCGGCTTTCGTTTTCTCTTTAATCGCCGGGGAGGACGGGAAGGACCCCACTGCGGTTTCGATTCGCAGGTCCAGGAAAAAGGACCGGTTCGTGATAGGGGTTCCGAAAGAGTACATGGAGGTGTCGGATCCCGCTGTCGCTCGCCGGGTGGAAGATGCTCTGAACGATCTGGAGAGCGAAGGTCACGAAATAGTCCGCGTTTCCCTTCCGTCCACAGAACTCGCGCTGCCGGCTTATTACGTGATAGCCATGTGCGAGGCCTCGACAAACCTCGCAAAATTCTGCGGAATGAGGTACGGTCTGTCAGGCCCGAAGAAAGAAAACTACAACGAGTACTTTTCCAAAATCCGCGCCATGGGTTTCGGGGAAGAGGCTAAGCGGAGGATAATCCTCGGCACGTTCGCGAGAATGAAGGGTTACCGGGGAAAGTACTACGAGAAGGCACTCGCCGTCAGAAAACTCGTGATAGACGAATTCGAAAGGGTTTTCTCCTCGGTGGACGTTCTCTGCGCCCCGACCATGCCGTTCGTGGCCAAAAAGTTTTCGGAGATCGAGCGCATGGAACCCGTGGAACACTACGCTTCCGACGTCCTCACGGTACCGCCGAACCTTGCAGGGCTTCCACACGTTTCCGTGCCCTGCGGATTCGTTAAGGGACTGCCGATCGGCCTTCACATTATCGGTAGAAGGTTCGCCGAGGAGGAGGTTCTCCGCCTCGCGTCGGAGTTCGAAAAGCTGAGGGGACCGATCCGCTACCCCTCGGAAAAGGTTTTATAGAATTATTTCAAAAATTAATCCCGTGCCCCGGTGGCTCAGCCGGTTCGCTGAAGGCAAAGAGCGACACCTTGGTAAGGTGTAGGTCGCGAGTTCGAACGCCCGGAAATCTCGCCCGGGGCTCCATTTAACTTTTCAGCCTGGGAACCCTGATGGTTTTTCCGCAGGAGGAACACTTCACGGAGAACGGCCTTTTCCACTCCTTTTCCTCGTAACCGTGGTGGGAACAGTCCGGACAGAGGTACTCGGTTCTCGCTATCCCGTCTTTTAGCACGAGAACCCGGATTTTCCCGGATCCTACGGTCCTCAGGGTGTGGTACCTGCAGTCCTTCGGCTTTATTCCGTTCTTTTTTATGAACTCTTCCAGTATCCCGAACACTAGACCACCCCCAGAACGAATGCGAGCAGACCGAAGAGCATTGCGAGTTTCATGGTCTTTTCCGATCTTTCCGGATCAAGGGAAAGGGACCTGATGAAGAAGGCCGCCGACGGCACGAGACCCAGGAAGTACAACCAGGACGCGCCGAAAACCACGGGCAGCGGGCTGATTGCCAGGGCCGAGATCGTTCCCGCTACCGAGATTTTTTTCGCCAGTTCCGGGTTCTTCAGCGCCAGGGTATTCCTCCAGTTCCTGTCACCTTCTGCATCCGAAAGGTCCTTGACTATTTCCCTTGCGAGGGTTGAGGCAAAGGCCATTGAAGAAAGGATCAGGACCGGGAAATTCGGCGAGGAGGCGAGGGAGCCGAATACGAACGCGGAGGCCACCAGATAGGAAACAGCCAGATTTCCGAGAAGCGGGACCGGTTTCAGAAACGGAGAGTAAACCGTAAGGATGAGTGAGTTAACCGCGGCCAGCATCGCGAGAAGCGTACCCGCTTCGGAAGAGATCGCGATCCCGATCGCGAAAAGGACGGACGCGACAACCGGGAGGAAGTTCAGGTACCTCTCGGTCTTTTTCGCCTTTTCCGGTCTGATCTTTCTGTCTATTTCGAGGTCGAAAAAGTCGTTGAGAAGCATTCCTCCGCCGGTTACAACGAAAGCCGCAACCGCCGCTACCGCGGCCGAACCCAGGGATCCGCCGCCGGACACGAAAAAGCCGATGAGAACAGCTGCGGCAGCCATCGAGCAGTTCAGCGGCCTCAGAAGGGAGATCAAGATTATCCCCTTCTTTCCCTGGATTTGGGTCTCAGAGCCTTGGACCTGCACTTCCTGCACTTCACCTTTCCGGCGAAGACCTTCTGGAGATCCGCCCTGATCTTGGAATTGCACTTCATGCAGACGAATACCCGGTTGAAAATCCTTGAGTACGCTTCGGTTATTTTGCGCTCGGCCATAAGATTAATCTCTCCGGGGCTTTTAAATATTTATCGCGGCTCCGCGAGTCCCAGGAGAAACCCCGGCAGGTCCTCTTCCTCGAGTACCGTAACTCCGCGCGGGTACTTCCTGTGCGGCTTCCCGGCCTTCACCTCGACCTTCAGATCCCCGGCCACGCAGTCTATCTCGTACCGGTTCCTGTAGTAATACACCTCCCCGAACTTCCTGTACAGGTGCTCCTGGACTATCCACTCGTACAGAAAGTCCTTTCTTATTTCCTTTCC
>WANL01000002.1 GCA_015521825.1 Candidatus Aenigmatarchaeota archaeon | reverse complement strand
CTGATAAGTCTATAAATAAAATCACTATAGATAGTGTGAGAAGTGAACCTCGCCCCTATTTTATCATACTGTTGGAGAGGACAGAACCTAATAGAAAACCTTTTACTGTAGTTTTTAGTTATAAAGGGAGCATACTTACTACACCCAAACCAATTGATGTGGCTGCTTTACTTTTGGCTAGGGATTCTACTCTTATGCATCTGATTTCTGGACCAAAAACAGTTAAATTTCTAAAAGAGAAATCAGCCAAGATTATTGAGAGAATAAAAATTCCCGATGACCTATATCTAAGGCCATACAGCACGCTCTCAGCATACTTAAGATTGATAGAATTTCGGCAAGATATAGGTGGAAATGGATGATTAAGCAAAAGTATATAGCGCGGAAAGAACATTATGGATGGCTGTTATTTAATTCTAGTACTCGAGTTATACAAAGAGTTAATTACGATTATATAAAAAGATTAAAGAAAGAAGGGGCATTAATTAGAGAGGTAGTTAATCCCATAATCAAAGGTGCTTTAAGTGCACCAATTAAAATATTCATAGATGTTTCAAATTATTGTAATCTGCAATGTCTTCATTGCTTGTCTGGCTCTTCTCCACAAAATAAAATATTTTTACCATACGAACGCATTCGCGAACTCATCGAAGAGTGTTATGACTTAGGCGTTTTCATGATAAAATTAGGTAGTGGTGAGCAGTTTCTAAGAGAGGATATTTGGGAAATTGGAGATTTAATATGGCATAAAGGCATGGAAGCGATAAACACGCTCAAAAGAATGATAAAAGCGGGGATTAATCCTGCGATTCGTTTTACTTTGATGACTATAAATTTGAGAACTGTAAGCCATATCGTTAAATTATCAAGTGATTTAGGTGTAAAACTGAAAGTTCGTAGAGCAAAACCACAAAAAAGAACAATTGAAAGCGGATTAATAATACAAGAGGCAAGTAAGGAATATTTTGAGGCTTTAAAGATACTAAATAAATGCAGGAATTGTGAAATCGAAGATATTATGAACTTTCCTGGTAGTGTCAGATCACATCTTTTGATAGGTCCTGCTGACTGTGGAGCTGGGACAAGGTCTTTACAATTTTTATATATAATTAAAGGGAAGACTCCACTATGATGAAAATTGCCGTGATCCACTCTCTCAAGGGAGGTAGATATGCGAGTTACTTGGGTTCCTTCATAGGCAAGAATGTAGATGTCTTGTCATGGAGAGAGTGTCTAGTGCTTTTGAACTCTGATAGCCTGCCAGAGTGGGACCTAGTTCATGTGAGATTTGGTGGATTAGGAACAAGCATGCAAGTGATTAAAGCTCTTGCCATAGAAGGTTATACTCTTGTGAATCAACCGTTCACAGTGGAACACGCAACAAACAAATACTTGGGCATCAAGCTTGCTAGGAAAAAAGGAATTCTCACACCCAAGACATATCTTGTTGACCCGCGGTTTGATATTCCCGTAGTAGATTTACCTGTTATTGCCAAACCCCTCATGAGTTCGGAAGGGAAAGACGTTTTTATTGTGAACCGTACTGAAGAGTTTGAAAACCTTCCCTTTTCTCAGCCCTACATACTTCAGGAGGTGGTAGATTTCACGAGGTTGGTGAGGGCTGTTGTTGTAGGGGAGGAAGTCATCGACGCCGCTTACGATTCCCCTACTGACGGGTTTAGAGCAAGAGTCTGTATGAATCCTCTGGTGAAGAAGGTAGAGGTCACTGAAGAACTTAAAGAATTTTCTATCAAAGTTGCAGAGGCTTTCAGAGGAGAGATACTCGTAGTAGACGCCTTTCTAACTAAAGATGGCTTGGTTTTCAACGAGGTAAACAACGCATGTAACCTGTATCCTATGCAGCAGGTCACGGGAGTTAACCATGCAAAAATCATTGCGGAGTATCTTCTCAGGAGAGGGAAAAAGTGAAAATCTCCGGAGAGGAGGCAAAATGATGGGATGTCTAACTGTTCTACATAAGTGGAATGGAAAGGTAAGGATAAAATTCGTGCCGCTGTGGAGGTGGCTGTTAAACGATAGTTTTTTATCGGAGAAGCGTTAATATTAATTAAGATAAAAAGGCAGGGAACGAACTGAGACAAAATGCTTTAGATCTTTATTTGCCCTAACAATGAGAGGTAAGGGATATGAAAGCTCTGTTTAAGCTCTGCCTGCTGGGAGTTTTGGTGGTTGTGGTATTGGTAGGGGGGTGTGTGAGGGAGGAGACACAAATTAAAACACAAACCACTAAAGATATTGAAAATTTTGGAGAAAGAATGTTTGTAGAATCACAATTATTAATAGTCAATCCTGTAAGTAATAATTTTAATGGACGTCCTTTAAGATTTGGTTTATTGGTAAATCAACAATATATTCTACAGTTTAAAGTAGAAAAATTTATGAGAAATGGAGAGATGAAGTTGCAGATTAGTCTTCCTAAGGAACTACACGTTATTAGAGGAAATTTGGAATGGTCTGGAAAAGATAAAGTAAAAGTACTGGAAGTTGAGTTTAAACCTATAAAGGAAGGAGATTATCTTATTAATGCAACAGCTATAAATACAGATAATACAGGTATTAACTTTTCGACATCTGAAAGGATACTGATTCATGTAAGAAAAACAATAGACGAAGCTAAAATCGCTACAGATAGTCCTCTACAATTAGCTACACCAACACAAACTTTGAAAGAAAAAAGTCCTCCATAGGAAGGATATGTTTCGGTGAATAAAGAAAGATACCAGCGGAACTGCGAAAATGAATAAAAAGAATCTTGAGAAACTCGGAGTCAATGTGAAAGACATTATTTCTATAAGAGATCCGGACATTCAGAGACATGTTTTAGGGGTCCCGGAAGACCATCTAGGAGGGCACGGTTGGCATATATATAAAATACAAACACGTGAAGGAGATGTAAGGATAGCAATTCAGCATGATGTTAATGGAAGGAAGACGTACGCCAGAGGAACCGTTCAGGCTATACGGTACCTCGACCGCAAAATGAAGGAGGAAAGGGGAAAAGTTTTCAGCATGGAAGATGTGTTGAGAGGTAACTGAACGATTTATTGAATCACCGTTTCTGTTAATTCTGCCACGTCTTTTTAACTCAAATTTTGGTAGCGGGGGGTGGATTTGAACCACCGGCCTTCGGGTCTCCCATAACCGGGTCGGGGGTTGATAAGGGGGTCTGACCCCTTATTATGAGCCCGACGGGCACTCCAGGCTGCCCCACCCCGCTAGTAGGTAATTTCCAAAACGCATTTATTTAAAGTTTTTTCATAACAATAAGAAATATGATAGTCACCCTTCCTCCGGAGCTGATCGGAATAAAGGAAGGGGAGCCGGTATTCAGACAGGTTGACCGAATCGGTGACAGAACCGGAAAAAACATCAACGCCCCTCCCAGGATGGCCGAGAGGTGGGGGCTGAGGAAGTCCTTTCCTGTGGAGGAAGGGCCGGAGAATCTCCCGGAGCTCGTGGTCCTCTACGGAGGATTGAACTGGCTTTCCATTCTTTCAAAGCATATTTTCGGCGGTGAGATGAACCCGTCGTACGCCTGGACCCTCAGGAGGCTGGATGCCCAGATGATGTGCTTAAAAAATTATGTCGAGGCCACGAGACTTTGCGAAACGTACTGTCGAAAGGTAGAGGAAGACCTCCAGAATTACCCTCTTAACGGGGGCTGGGTCGGAAAAATCCTTCCTCTACTGGATCAGATTCCGCCACCCGCGGCCGTGTCTCCGTTTTCCAGGACAATCTCCGGGATTTTGAAAGCGCAAGGTTACCTTTAAATACACCGGAGCCCGAACATTCGGCATGAAAGTTTTCGGAATCGACGAGGCCGGGCGTGGAGCCGTTATAGGCCCTTTAGTCGTTGCAGGGGTCCTCGCCGAAGAATCCGAAATCAGGGCCGTTGAGCCGAGGGACAGCAAGGAAATTTCCCCGGAAAGAAGGGAGGAAATGTACGAAAGGATTCTGGAAGCGGCGGAGGACTGGACGGTTGTTAAAATCCCGGCCTCGGAAATAGACAGGCTGAGACTCAGAAAGAACCTTAACCTGATAGAGGCCGAGGTCATGGCTAACATGGTGAGGGCGGTTTCCGCTTCCTCGTTTTTCCTCGATTCGCCCCAGGCCAATACGCAGAGGTTTGCCGAACTCATAGAAAAACTTTCCGGAAAAAAGGTAGTCGCCGATACCTTTGCCGAGAAGAAGTATCCGGTGGTCGCAGCGGCTTCTGTGATCGCAAAGGTCGAGAGGGACAGGGAGATGAGGAAAATAGAGAAGGCGGTGGGGGAAGAACTCGGAACCGGGTACCCTCACGATCAGAGAACGGTTGAGTTTCTCAGGAAGTGCGCGAAGAAAGGCGGATACCCGGATTTCGTCAGAAAAAGCTGGGTGACCGCGTCCGAGATCCTGGAGTCGGTGAAGCAGCGAAGCATAACCGATTTTTAGGTTAGTCGTTCCGAGACTCTTTTTACCCAGTAAGTGATGAGAAGAGCTGCAGACCAGACGATTTTCGGAATCGATTAATCGGGTTTTACCGGACGTGGTTTTTGATCTACTGTGTCAGATCACCTCAGTTTTCTGTACCTTCCGAGGCGCTCGGATAGGAGCGAGAGAATAAGACCTTTCACCTTAACCGGATTCTTCACCTTCCCGTTCGCGCTCCCCGCGAGGTTGTGGCCTCCGCCGCTACCTTCCAGAAACCTTCCGACCTCTCTGAAAATTTCCGAAAGATCGATACCCTTTTTCAACACCTTTTCCCGCGCCCTTGACGAGATCCTCATCTCGTTTTCCTTCTTCGTGATGACCACCGCTATGTCCGCTCCGAGCTTCACCAGATTTCTGCAGGCAACGGCCTCGTGGGATCCGAGAAAGGAAAAGACCACGAGAATTTCACCGAACTTGAATATTTCCATTCTCCTCGCGGCCTTTAAGGTCGCCACCCTCTCCGAGATGTCCGGCTCGGTTTCCAGTTTTTTGAAAATCCTCTGAAAGTCCACGTCCATTTCCGAAAGAATTCTGAACACTTCCCTGTCCGCGAGCCTCAGGTGAGCGGTGTCCGTTACTATCCCGGTTGCCAGAATTTCCTGGATTTTCGGATCCACAGGCCCGAAGGATCTGAGAAGGAGGTAAACGAGCTGGGATGTAGATTTCGCACTCTCGTCCACGAACGAAACCCGACCCACGAGCTTCCCCGGAGGGTGGTGATCGATGACCGCGTCCGCCCTCAGGTTCTCCACCCCTTTCAGCTGCTCCGGTACGGATGTATCTACAAGGATGACCGCGTCGAACTCAGAGCAGTCCGGATTCACCAGAACCTCCGGGGAAAAAACCTGGGACGCGAGTCTGGACACGGATTCCGAAACCCCCACCCGGGCCTCGCATTTTCCGCTGAGAAATTCCTTCAGCGCCAGGGCCGAAGCCATCGCGTCTACATCCGCGTTGTGGTGGGTCAGTACCAGAACCCTTCCTTCGAGTTTCGAGAGAAATTCCCTGACCTCGTTCATCATTGAGCCTCGAACTCTTCCGGTCTGTATTCGAAATCCTCATCCTTTTCGATTCTCCCCCTGAGTTTTGCGATCTCCCTCGCCATGACGAAAAACACGAAAGCCAGGGACTTCTTGCCCTTGTTGTTCACAGGAATAACCAGATCCACGTTTCTCGTTTCGTTGAACGTGTCGCAGAGGGCAACGACCGGAATCCTCATTTTAACCGCTTCTTCCACGGCCTGTTTGTCCGCCAGAGGGTCGACAACCACAACCACGTCCGGTTCGTAGTACTCCTTAAAGCTCGGATTCGTCAGGGTTCCCGGAAGAAACCTCCCTGCCACGGCCTTTACCGTAATCTCGCCGTCGCTCACGGCTTCGGAAAACTTTGTAACCGGCCTGTGACCGTTCTTTTTTCTGGAAACCACCATTATTTTCCTGAACTTCGAGAGGAATCTGGCGGCCAGCTTTATCCTTTCATCTATGACCTTAACATCCAGGACCGCCAGACCGTCCGGTCTCACCTTGTAGATGAACCTTTCCATGTCCTTGGTTTTTCTCTTCATTCCTATGTGGGCGCCAACGGCCAGGTAATCGTCGAGCATAGGAAAAAATATTCCGGGGAAATATTTAAAGGTTTCCGGAGTCCACCCGTACCTTTCCAGGTCCACCTTCCGGTTCCTGACTTCGATTCCTTCGGCTTCCAGCCTCCTGATCTTTTCCTCTTCACCCAGCCTGTAGCCGCCGACGGAGCCGTCTTTTTTCACTACCTTGTAGCAGGGATACTTCTCGGTCTCGGTGTTGGCGGCAAGAATTTTCGCAACGGTCCTTGGGTGTATCCCGAAGAGTTCGGCCAGGTCCGAGTAGGTCACGACCTTCCCCTTCGGCACGGTTTTCAGAAACTCGAGGACCTCCTTCACGCTTTTAAAATTTTCGGAGTTAAATAAAAATCATGAAGACCGAGGTACGGCGCCAGGCGGTTCACCTGTCCGGAGTTGGATTCGTTGTTCTGCTCGTAGCTTTCGGTTCGGCCGCTTCGGTTCTGGCGCTGGTAATTTCCCTGTCTTCTCTGGTTCTCGGTTTCTACCGGTCGAGGATTCCGGTCCCCCGCAGGCTGGAACCGCTTCTCAGGTTCGCCGACCGGTTCGAAAGACCCGGCGGATTCCCTTACTTCGGGGTCTTCTCGTTTTACTTTTCCGCGGCCGCGGTTTCCTCGTTGTTCCCGGTCTGGATATCTTCGCTCTCGGTGACCGTTCTCTCTGTTCACGATTCCGTTGCCACTCTGGTCGGAAAAAAATTCGGAAGAACTAAAATCCCGTTCAATCCGGAGAAAAGCGTCGAAGGGTTTTTGGCCGGAGTGACCGCCGGAACCGCGGCAGCCGTTCTTGTTTCCGCGCTTCTCGGAATCGATCCGTTGAGGGCGCTCGCGGCTTCGGTTTCCGGAGCTTTCATCGAGTCCCTTCCCCACAGAATCCGGAAACTGAGGGTAGACGATAACTTCACCGTTGCTTTCGGGACTTCTCTGATCCTCTTCTTCCTATTCTGAGAGCGTTCAGGATAACGGCCAGCGTAAGACCCATGTCACCGATGGCCACGGCTTCCCACAGGCCGACAATACCGGCGACCGCCATCAGACCTATGCTTCCCTTCACGGTCACAGAGGCGAAGATGTTCTGCTTTATCACGCTCAATGTTCTCCTGCTCAGCCTTATGAGGTACGGGATTTTTTTCAGGTCGTCCTTCATCAGAACTATGTCCCCGGTCTCCAGGGCCACGTCCGTGCCCGAACCCATGGCTATGCCGACGTGGGCCCTCGCGAGCGCCGGGGCATCGTTTATCCCGTCACCAACCATAACGATGTGCTCCGGAAGTTCGGCCATGACCCTTACCTTATCTTCCGGAGAGAGTCCGGATCTGAACTCGTCGATCCCGAGCTTAGAGGCGACCGCCCTCGCGGTTCTCTCGTTGTCCCCTGTGAGCATAACCGTTTTCAGGCCCATTTTCCTGAGTTCGGTCACGACCTCCTTCGCGTTCTTCCTCGGCTCGTCCTCCAGGGCTATGACCCCTTCAACACGATCCGAACCCACGAGAATCACGGTTTTCCCTCCGGCCTCAAGTTTTTCCACATCTTCCGGGATTTCAAAACCCTTTTTTCTGAAAAAAGCCGGCCCGCCCACGAAGTACTTCTTCCTTCCGACCCTACCCTCTATTCCCTCGCCGACCACGGTCCTGAAATCGGTCACTTTCAGCAGCTTCAGACCCCTTTTCTCGGCTTCCCGGACCACGGCCCTGGCCAGCGGGTGCGAGCTTTTCTTTTCGAGCGAGGCTGCTATCCTCAGGATTCCCTCTGGTTTCACATCCGTTACCCTGAACTCCCCTTTCGTGAGGGTCCCGGTCTTGTCGAAAACCACGACCTCCGCGTTCCTCACCTCTTCCAGGTACGCCCCGCCCTTGACGAGAACTCCGTTTCTCGCCGCCGAGGTGAGGCCGGACACTATGGAAACCGGTGTTGATATCGCGAGAGCGCAGGGGCACGCCACCACCAGGAGCACCAGGGAGCGGTAAAGCCAGTCGGAAAAGGCTCCGAGACCGAGAGCAGGAGGAATCACGGCCATGGCAACGGCCGTTAGCACGACCGAGGGGGTGTAGTACCTCGAAAATTTTTCGACGAAGACCTCGGTCTTCCCCTTCTTTCTTCTCGCCTCTTCCACGATCTTCGCTATCCTCGAGACGAGGGATTCGTTTGCCTTCTTGCTGACCCTCACCTCGAGAAATCCCTCGACCGCGATCGTTCCGGCGAAAACCCTGTCCCCCTTCTTCTTCAGGACCGGCACGCTCTCACCGGTTATCATCTTTTCGTCTACGGCCGAGGTTCCGTCCACAACCACGCCGTCCACCGGGATCTTCTCCCCGGGCTTCACCAGGACCAGGTCGCCGACCCCGACCTCCTCGACCGGGACCTCGACCTCCTTCCCGTCCCTCAGGACCCGGGCGGTTTTCGGAACACCTTCGAAGAGCTTTTTAATCGATCTTCTCGCCCGGTCCACCGAGTACTCTTCCAGGGTCTCGGCCAGGCCGAAGAGAAACACCACCGCTGCCCCCTCCTCCGGGTGCCCGGTCAGAAACGCCCCGACCGTGGCAACCGTTACCAGAACCCCTATTCCGAATTTTTTCCGGAAAAGACTCCTGAACGCACCCTCGAATATCTTCCAGCCGCTCAGCACCGCGGAAGCCAGCCACAGGTAGAGCGAGTGCTCCGAGAAGAACCCGGCTGCGAGAAGGATTCCTCCGATAGCCAGCAGCAATATTCTCCGGCGCATCGAAATGAAATTACTCTCGCGAATTTAAAACGTTTCTCCGGCTCTTTATCTCGTCGATGTGGATGAACCTCACGCCAGCCCTTTCGGCGGCGATTCGGTCGTACTCGGTGTCTCCGATGAAAACACACCGCTCCGGCGGAACTCTCGCGATCTCCAGAATCTTCAGCACACCTTCCGGGTCGGGTTTCCCCTTTTTAACATCGTTCTTCCCGATGATTATCGAAAATTCCGATTCCAGCCCGAGCTTCCTGAGGATTTTCCTGATGAACTTCCTGGGAGACGAGGAAAAGAGGGCGAGGACCGTCGTGTCAGGAAGTTCCTCTATGAACTCGAGAGCTTCCTCCACAGGCTTAACCGCGTCCAGGAACTCGTCGCTGATCTTCCACTTGACCTCCACCAGCTTTTTCACGGTTTCCTCATCCACCGGCAGGATCTCCCTGACTATTTCCTCGAAGCGCTTCCCCACCCTTTTCCTGAATTCCCGTACGAGCCTTTCGTCCACCCGGATTCCGAGAAGTTCGCAGGATTTCGCGAAGGTCTTCACGTGGTAATCCACGCTGTCTATAAGGGTTCCGTCGAGGTCGAATATCACGACCCGCTTTTCCTCGTTCCAGGCTTCCTCGAAGATCGAGACCAGAAACTCCACCGAAGCCGGAAGGGCCAGTTCGGTCGCCAGGGTCTTGTACGGCGCGAGGTCGATAACGTAATCCGCATTTCTGATAATCCCCTTCGGAATTCCCTCCCTCGAACCTATGAACACCGCGACTTCCTCGCTTTTCAGAAGATCGGTCTTCAGCTTTTCCTTTACGTCCGGGAGCTCCGAACCTGTCGGATCGGTTACTATCACAAGGGTTTTCCTTCTTTTGGTTTTCTCCCTGAAAGCCTCGTAAAGACTCTGGACGGTTACCCGGACCCTTCTCACAGGCCTCGGGTATATTCTCCTCTGCACCGAGTACCTCGTTTTCACACCCTTGAGAATTCCGTCGAGAAAGCCCTTCAGTTCAGCGGCGCTTACCTTTTCGTGAGGCGCGATCGTGAGTTCTTTCACTTCGAAACTCTGGGCAGATCTGCCTATTCTTATGCCCATTTCCCTTGCTCCCGGACCCAGGTAGGGCATCTGAACGGCAACGAGTTTTTTAAGCAGCCTGTCCACCTCGGTTTTCCCCGGTCCGTACTTTTTCCTGAATCCCTCGAGAATTCCGATGTAGGCTCTGTCGTTTATTATTTCTACCGAGAACACGATCTCCGGATTCTCGAGGTTCACCTCCGCCCCGGTTCCGGATTTTATCGCTTCTCCCACCTCCCTGCTGCATTCCTCGCTCGTGAAGCCGTGCTTACCCCTTCTCACGGTGTTAACCGCGAAGGTCGAGAATTCCAGACCTCTGGCCGCAGAAAGCGCGGTTCTCTTTATCTCTTCCAGATCGGCGCGGCACTCCGCCAGGACCTTTACGGCCCTTTCTATTTCCGGAATTTTCTCGATGTCTTCCTTTTCGACACCCTTTATTATCAGGAGTCCGAGGTGGCCCCCGGGGCGGGCGGTGACCTCGGCCTCCGGGTACCTTTCCTTTACCGCAGCCTTGGCTATGTACTCGGACCCCCTCCTCGTTTTGGCGATCACGGTCATGGAAGCTCAGTCCCTGACTATGAACTTTTCGAGAACATCCCTCGCCCTTTCCCTTTTTTTCTGGTGGTCCTCGAGGAACCCGATCACCTTTTTCGCTAACTCCTCCTTACAATCTCCGCATATCCTCGACCCGGATCTGCACTCGGAGAAGATCTCTTCGAGCTTTCGGTCGTCTTCCTCGAAGAAGAACTCGAAGTACCTGAAGACCGAGCAGATCTCCGGGCGGCCTCCGAGCTTTTTCTGTTCCTCGGCCGTGTCCCTTCCGCCGGTGAATGCCGCCGAGATTTTTTTCCTCACGGTTTCGGGGTCGTCCACCGTGAATATCGCGCTTCTCGGGTCGCTCGCGCTCATCTTCCCGCCCCTGAGGAGACCGGGAACGAACTTGGAGTGGATGGCCGCCGGTTTGTAGAAACCGAGTTTCGGGAGAATATCTCTCGCTACCCTGAAGTGAGCGTCCTGGTCGATGGCGTACGGAATCAGGCAGGGAACGTTCCTCCCGGTTTTCACGGACTCCAGGAACGCCGGAACGGCCTGCATCGAGGTGAAGAAAATCTCACCCACGTTGTTGCTGTTTTTGAAACCGAAGACCGCCTTGGCTGTGGACAGGGTCAGCCTCTTTGCGACCTTTATGGCCTCGCGGTAAAGGGTCTTGGCGTAGTCGATGTCCGAGAATATGAATGTTTTGTCCGGGTCGAAGCCGAGCGCGATAACGTCGAGCGCGTTTTCGTAGGCCAGGCGGTTCGCTTCCTCGAGTTCCAGGTTCCTTTTGAATAAATACTTCTCGTCGTCCGTCATCTGGAAGTACAGTTTGGCCCCGAATCTGTCCTGGAGCCATTTGGTCAGGACCCAGGGAACCAGATGACCTATGTGAACGTTTTCAGAGGGTCCCCTCCCGGTGTAGAGGTAGAATTTGTTCCCCTTCTCGTACTCATCGAGGATCCAGTCGAGGTCCCGGTGAGAAAAGAAAATACCCCTTCTCAGGAGGAAGTGAAGGTCTCCGGTGTGCTTCTTTATCCTTTCGAGAAGCTCCGGGGTTATCCTCTTCGTTCCGAACTCCCTTATCAGCCTGTCGTAGTCTATCTCGCCCCTGACCTCCCACGGCGTGACAACCATTGTCATAATCATAAGAAGGCGGGCCTTTTTTATATTCGTTTCGGTGAAAACGAAAGCGATTTATATGGGAAGGGGTTAATATAAAATATGGTCGTGAAAAAAACCAGGAAGTTTTTGGGCACCGCCGAGAGGTTCGTTGAGGACGTGATTCTGATCGTTCTCAGCCTTTTCGTCATCTTTCTCTCGATCTCGGCTCTCGGGGTGCTTTCGGCCGCCGAGGGCCTCGGAAGAACCGATGTCTGCGAGCTCGCCGGCTCAGGAATCGTGGGTAAGGCCGAGTTCTTCGCCCAGCTCGTGGGTCCCTGGGTCGCCATGATAGTCGGTCTCCTGATCGTGAGGGAACTCTGGCTGATAAGGAGAACGCTGGGTGGTAAGAGGTGAACGGACTCGAGGCTTTCATCGTTAGCCTGAGGGAATCCGGGTTTCCCTTAGTCCTGCTCTGGGTTCTAACCCTTTCCATAGTTTACGGTGTCCTGTCCCACGTGGGAATCCCGCGCCAGGCATCGGTTAGGGGAGCGATCTCCCTGGTAACGGCCTTCTTCGTTCTTCTTTCGGTCGCCGCCACACCGGTGACCGCGTTTTTAATGAACATAGTCACCGGTTTCGTGATGGTGGCTTTCGGCCTTCTGATCGTGATGATATTCCTGGAGATGACCGGAACCAAGGTCGGGGACAAACACCTCTTTTCCCAACACCCGAGATTTTTCGGAGCAATAATACTTATGATAGCCGCCGGGATCTTTATCGGATCCGGTGGCCTGAAGGTTCTCGGCTGGAGACTGACTATCGGAGAAACCGTGCTGAGCCTTATTCTCTTCCTGGTCGTGATGATAATCGCCGCATGGATTCTGATGACCGAGGAGAAAAAGGAGTAGTTCGATAAATTTATATTCTTTAGAGCCGAATTAGTAAGTATGAATATCTACACCCTTCAGAGCCTGGGTCTTCCGGAAATCATGCTCTGGTTACTTACTTTCGCCGTTGTTTACGGAATACTTTCCCAGGTCGAGATTCCGAGGTCCAACTCGGCGAGGGTGATCATCGCCCTGGTCTCCGGGTTCATGGTTCTTTTTTCCGCACCCCGGGAAATGGTTTCGGTTATGTCCGAGATGGCCTCGAGCCTGATACTCGTCGTAATAGGTCTGCTGGTTCTGATAATCTTCCTCGAGATGGCCGGTCTGAAAACGAAGAAGTACATAGTCGAGAAGGACGCTCAGGGTCAGCCCGTGGGTGAAAAGCCGGCGAACATCCTGGAAGCCTACTCCTTCGTTTTCGGCCTGATCCTTCTCGGCATAGCGGTTCTCGTGTTCGTCAACTCCGGCGGGTTGAACCTTCTTGGTCTGACCAACATCTCCCTTCCTTCGAACCTGGGTTCCTGGTTCTTCCTTATAGTAATAATAGCCGCTATATGGTTCATGGTCAGGGAAGGGAGGTGAGAAAGAGCTTATTTCTTTTCCTTCATCTTTTCAACCAGCTCTGACATGGTCCTTATGTTTTCCGCCAGTTCCGGGAGGAAGTCCTTGAAGGCGCGTTCGACCGATCCGACCCTCCCCTCGACTCCGGATATCTGCTCGGTGAACTCCTCGATCTTCTCGGATATCGTCTTCCTGGATTCCGTAACCGCGCTTTCTATTTCCGCGACTTTTTTCTTCAGCTCTTCTATGTCCTGACTGAGCTTTCTGTCGTTCTCCTCAAACTTTTTCAGCCTTTCCTCGAAGTCCTCCCATCTCTCGGACACGATTCCTTCTATTATTTCCTCCAGGGTTATCTGCGGTTCCTCGGCTTTCGGTTTCGGGACCTGAGCCTCGACCTTTGCCAGTTCCGGAAGCCTCACCGGTTCCGGAGGCTTCGGTTGCTCCTGAGGTTTGGGTTCAGGTTTCTGCTGGAGTTCGAACGGAAGCGGTTGAAGCGCCTGGGGGGATGGTTGAGGAACCTGCGGAGGCTGGTTGAACTGAGGAGAAGGTCTGGGCATCTGGGGTCCGCCCCTGTCCACAGGAGGTTGGGGCGATCCTACCTTGGATTTTATGGCCGTGGAAATCGCCTTTTCTATCTGAGAAGGCGTGAAACCCTGCTTCCTCAGCTGGGTTATTATCTCGGCCTCTGAGAGACCCTGCGCGGCGAGTTTCTGAACGAGTTCAACGGGCGCGTAGTCCGGCTCCTTTTTTTCCTCCTTTTTTCGGAAAAACGGCATGGTATCGACCCTATATTTTTTTGACGTTTTGCTTATTTAAATTTTCCTCTATCATTCTCTTGACTTCCTCCCTCGTGGCAAAAATCCCTCTCAGGGGCGAGTAAAGGTTTATGAGGTTTTCCACCTCCTGGAGTTCCGATTTTTTCGCTGTTTTGCTCATGTCCCTGAATAGCTTGGCCACATCGCTTTCCAGCTTCATTATCCTCGTTTCCACTTCAGCCAGCTTCTGGGAGATTTTGTTTATCTCGGTCCGTATGTTTTCCGAGTTCCGGAGGATGGCGTCTTCCGCGGAGCTAACCCTGGACTCTATCGCTCTCGACCTTTCTTCGAGAAGCCTTAGCCTTCTTCCGTGGTCGTTCAGCCTCCTCACGATTTCCTCCAAAATTCCCTGGAGTTCCTTTACGGCCATATAACCAATTTATTACCCGAGTTAATATTTATAACTTATGGACTTCAAAAATTAAAGTGGTGACCGCATGGTTTTCGAGACCGAGGTTAAGGAGGGTGTCCTGAGGATCAACTGTCTCGGCTCGATTTACGGCGCTTCTCTCGAGGATTCGGACGTGGTGATGTCCAAGGTAATAGACGCGCTGATATCCGAGAAAAAGGTCACCGGGATTGTTCTCGTCGAGAACAGGGAGTACGAGTACGACCCGTTTCAGACCAGGTTGCTGCTGGAAATCGCCGATGCCATAACCACGATCCTTAGGGACCGGAAGCTCGTTTCCATCAAAAGGCTTCCGAAAGGCTGCGAGAAATTCCACCCGGCCTGGTTTTCCTGGCTTCAGGACCTGGTGACCGTGAAACTTAGAGGGGACCCTATAGGGGCTTATGTGTCCCTGGTGAGGGAGATCAGGCATGCGAAGGTGAGGAGCAAGTCCCAGACCTACGGAAGGTGCTTCAGGCAGTACCTGGAAAATGTCCTGGAACCGATAAGGGAGATTCTGGAGAGGTGCCAGCTTATCCAACTGTCGAAGCCGTACCTCACGGGTTACCACATCGGAGACCGATCTCTTTACAGGGAGATCTTTCACCCGTCCATAAGACCTAACTTCATGTACACCAAGTACATGTCCCAGCCCCCGAGGGGGGAGACCGTTGACAGGTATCAGATAGGTGACGTTCAGATAGAAATTTACAAAATTCCTGGAAAGGTCAGGTACTTTTACCACGTGGTTCCGCCGGAGTTCAGGCTGTCCGAAGACGAGTACATGCTTCTGGACGGCGCGAGAAGGATCCTGGAGAAGAGGAGGCCCAAGGAGTTCGAGATGAAGGACCAGGAAAAGATGAGGGAGATATTTTACAACATAGGCGTTGAGCTTCTCAGGGACCTGGCCGACCAGAGCGGAAAGAGCCTGAGCGGAAAGCAGATAGAAAGACTCGGAAGGATACTGACCAGGTACACCGCCGGCCTCGGAATAATAGAGATTCTGCTGGCCGATGAAAAGATCCAGGATATTTACATCAACTCGCCTCTCGGTTCGGTGCCGGTTTACGTTTTCCACGCGGATTACGAGGAGTGCGAGACGAACCTGATACCGACAAAGACCGACGGTGAGAGGTGGGCCACGAGGTTCAGACTGATCTCCGGAAGGCCGCTGGACGAGGCCAACCCGGTGCTGGACACCGAGACCGCGGCGCCTGGGGGCAGGGCGCGAATCGCGTGCATCTATCCCAAACTCTCTCCGGACGGTCTCGCTTTCGCCCTGAGGAGGCACAGGAACAGGCCGTGGACATTCCCGTTGTTCATAAAGCACAGGTACTTCGATCCGGTTTTTGCCGGGTTCATGAGCTTTGTAACGGATTACGGCAGGACTTACCTGATAGCCGGGACCAGGTCCAGCGGGAAGACCTCGCTTCTCGGAGCCTGCATGCTCGAGATCCTTCCGAGGTACAGAATAGTGACGGTCGAGGACACGCTGGAACTTCCGGTGGAATACCTGAGGAGACTCGGATACAACATCGAGAGGCTGAAATCCAGGTCGGTTATAACGAAGGTGGAAAACGAACTTCCGGCGGACGAGGCTCTGAGAACGGCCCTGAGACTCGGGGATTCCTGCCTCATTATAGGAGAGGTCAGGAGCAGGGAGGCGGTCGCGCTTTACGAGGCCATGCGTATAGGTGCCCTCGCGAACGTCGTTGCCGGCACGATTCACGGGGAGTCGGCCTACGGAGTTTTCGACAGGGTCGTTAACGATCTCGGGGTTCCGGCCACATCCTTCAAGGCCACGGACCTGGTTATAATATGCAACCGGCTGAAGTCCGCGGACGCCCTTCACACTTTCAGGAGGGTCGTCGAGGTCACCGAGGTGAGAAAATTCTGGAAGGCGGACCCACTCGAGGAAGGGGGTTTCGTCAATCTCATGGAGTATTCGGCTTCGAGGGATTCTTTGAAGCCCACGGACACCTTCGTTAACGGGGAGAGTTTCGTTCTCAACGAGATAACCAAGAGGGTTCGGGAGTGGGCCGGTAGGTGGGACAGGGTGTGGGAAAACATAATGCTTAGAGCAAAAATCTACAGGACCGTGGTGGACGTGGCTGAGAAAACGGGCAAATCCGAGCTTTTGGAGGCCGAGACCGCGGTTGCGTCCAATCAGATGTTCCACTTACTCGCCGACAGGTGCAAAAGGGAAATAGGAGTGATAGATTCCGAAAGGGTTTTCAACGAGTGGTTCGATTGGTTTAGGAAGCACGCGAAGGGGATTTGAACCTTCATCTTTCGCGGTCTTCTGCCGGCAGAGGCTGATTCTGGACGGATTTCAGGAACTCCTCGGCGAACTTATCAATATTATCAACCCTGTAAGACCTTCCGTTAATTCCGATTACCGGTCCGCCAATATCCTGCCTCTCGAGGTCGGAAAGTAAGCGCCGGAGGTTTTTCACCGTCGCTTCTGAAGGCTCTTCGCTGTCGGTGCTGAAGCGAGCCCGTAATCTCGAAGGCTTTATCTTCTACTGTTTCTTCTTGGATTATTCCGTTGATATATTTCGTTGTAATCTCAATTTCACAATCAGATAGACGTCCGAAGTTGCCGGGGGGAGTTTTCAGTCTTTCTTTTTCCGCCTTGGTTAAAGTATCGATATAATCAACCCGTCCTTTTATCACTTCCACGACATTTCCGCGCTCATTTACTCTCTTTTCATAGGTTATAACGATGTCCATTCTCATGGAATCTATTACCCTGGGTATTATATACTGAGCAAAATCCCGCTCACGATAATCTTGTACCTCTACCTTAACAGGAAAAAATCTACCGAGTATCCGGGAGAGAAGCCCTTTCCTCCGCCGTTCTTTCCTGTCACGTTCAAATTCTTTCGCCTACCTCCCGGTTCCGTAACTC
>WANL01000001.1 GCA_015521825.1 Candidatus Aenigmatarchaeota archaeon | reverse complement strand
GAATGAAGATTTGGCTTTATCTCCTCACGAGTCCTATACCACTATTAACATTATTGGCCACGAAGATTCGCATGTGACCGGATTCCCGAGCAGATTGGCCGAAATTTACTTAAAGCTGATAAGGGGTGAGAAATCCATTCCTTACGTGGATCGGGAAACATTCGTCCAGACCCACAGGGGTCTTATACCTTTCTGCGGCCCCGTGATTGAGGTGAAATATAAAAATGTCACCATCGGTAACAAGACCGGAAAGGTGCCGGTCGTTGAAACGGAAATAAAGGGTGAGACCACCGAAGAATACCTGCGGAGAATAGGGGTGGATAAACTCTTAGCAGGGGACGAGGAAGGATTCGTAAAGCGTGTTTGGGAGGATCTGCAGAAAAGGGTTAGATACAGTAATGAAAGTATAGACGAGTATTCTCCACCGAAGAACATCACGGTCGACGTTACCGAGGACGTGGAAAAGCTCCGGGAAGATTTTCCCTGGATTCTGGATTCGTTAAAATTAAAATATATAAATACAACAGAGGTAAAATAAAAACTATGAACAGGGGTACCCCTTTGATTTTAATTCTGATAGGGTTTTTACTACTGTTTCCACCCGCTTTCGGGACCACCCTTCAAGTTCGTCTGGAGAGCGACTGCCCTCTTGAAAGAGCCCCGACGGATCCAACTCTCGTTGGCGCTACCTGTTACGTTATAGATACAGCTGAGGAGACAACGCTTACCCGTCAATTGCTCGTAGAAGTTCCGTGCGACTGGGACGAGAATAACGTAGGATGGTGCGCAATCACGGGTGTTGGTCATAGAATAACTACCTGCACGGATAACAACGGAGTTAATGAACAGGTTAAGAGCAGGGTGACTTACGAATGTCTTTCAAATCCACAGCCCCTGAATGAACGGTGTGGGTTAATTTCAGGATGGGAAAGGTGGACAGCAACGGATTATACCTATAATTTAAAAGGTGCTTCCGGAACCGTTTTGCTAATCGATGCTTCTTGGTCTTTTTACTCGGACGTCTGTGTAAATCCCAAGAATGTAAAGTCTGTAAACGCTTCGGTATGGTTTAATGTCGAGGTCGGATGCCCGGAAGGTTACGAAATATCTTACAACTCCACCCACAAGTTTTTCTGTAAAAAGTCGGAACCCCCACCGTGGCCGTGGTGCTACGATAGTGATTCTCCAGATGTTCCTGGCCTGTATCCGGACACTAAGTTTTCCTCCGGTACCTGCGAGTACGGAGAGGGAGACAAAGTCCTTCAAACCATCTCGGACTACTGCGTCGACAACACGACCGTTCTCGAGGCCTTCTGTCCTTCCAGGGATTCGCAGTGCTCCTACGGAAAGCTCGTGTGCCCGCCGGATTTCAAGTGCGAAAACGGTAAGTGCGTTCCGATCTGCAGTTACGAGGACGCGATAGACACGGAAAAGTGCGATCCCTGCCTCAAGGTCCTCGGGTTCGCGAAGACCGAGGGAGACGTCTGCCAGTGTAACGACGAGTGCGCGGACGGGCTGTACTGCATGACCGGAACGGACGATTCGCCCTGCACCAACAGCGACCCGACCAGGTTCACCTGCAGACCTTCGAAAACGAACGGGTGGAGTTACTACCGGGACAGAAAGATAAACTGCGAGTCCTGGCTGGAGTCGTGTACCCTTCCGGCCGGTTTAACCGTTAAGTGCCAGCCCACGGGCACGGTTCCTTCCGACTGTACGGCTTCCAGCTGCGTTAACTGCCAGACCCAGACGGACTGTGAGAACGCCGGCTGTTACTGGTGTTCCGGAACCTGTAAGCCCACGCCGTGCGGATCCTGCTACGACCCGGCTACCGGAACTCTCACCGGGACTCCCAACGGCATCTGCGAGACTGCTTATGGCGAGACTCCGGAGAATTGTCCGGAAGACTGCTGCCAGAATTACTGGGACCCGACGACCTGCGAGAGTTTCTCCACCTGCGACTGGTGCGGCTTTCAAATAGGCTGTAAGGAGGCCGGGGCTTGTCCGCCGGATCGGGGTTGTGGAGCGTGGGACTGCGCTGCATGTGAAAAAGGTCTGACCACGGACGAAGAGAAAAAGAGGGTATGTGATAACACTCAGGGCTGTAAATGGTGCCCGTACGCTGCTTACACTCCCGGGGCTTCGAAGTGCGTGCCGGAATACTACTACTGCATCCCGCCTACCGGAAAGATTCAGGAGCTGGGAGAAATAAAAAAGGATACTGAAACCTGGGTGGTCATATGAGGTCTTTGATTTTCCTGGTGGCTGCCATCGGAACCGGTCTGTTCCTACTCACCGAAGGTTCGTATGCCGTAGTTTGTGACTGGGTTACTTCCGGTTACTGCTACGATAACTACGGAAGCGCTTACATTACTAGCAGTTGTACGTACGGAGAGTGTTGTGAGTATACCAATCCGTGTGTGGATACAGACCCCAATAAGGTAAATTACCTTCATTACTTGTTACAAAAACCCATGGGAGCTGAAACATCCTTTCACAGAGATCCTAACTGTGAATACGAGATCGACAAAGTAATGGGAGCTCCGTGCGCGCCGGCTAATATGCTTTCTTATAAAACAACGGCGAGGTACGGGGGGTTGGATAAAACTTTCGTGACTCAGTCCTGTACTGTTTTCGGGACCGGAGACAATGATTGTCCCGTTTATATAATTACAGATTACAATGATTACTGGTGGCAGAATTATAATCCAAATTATCCGTGCGGAATTGAAGACGGTCGGATTGAGTACCAGTGGCTTCCGTGTACCGAGTCAGAAATGTTCCGGATCTATCGCGTGAACTGCTCGGATTTCACTTACGAGCAGTGTCTTCAGACCGCTGCCTGCGCCTGGGTCAACGGGAAGTGTAAACCGAGGGAAAGAGCCTGCGAGGGCGAGCCAGATGGGACTGTCTGCGCTGTCGGCGGAAGCCAGTCTTCTCCGGGAGTAGGTTACACCAGCTTCTACTGGAATAATAAATGGAAAATAGTAAGAATATCTTACAGTCCTACTGAGACCTGCCCCGATGGCGAAGGTTGTGCGGTGGATCCGAACGATCCGAATTACGCTTACTGTTGTAAAAAACCGTTCGGTGTTGAGTGGTACACCGCGGAGTGTGGGGCGGTGACTCCGGGAGGGAGTGTTTACAATACCGTCGGGTGCTACAGGAAGGAAAAGAACTGCAGGGACGGACTAGACGACAATTTCGACGGAAGGATAGACTGTTTCGATCCGTCCTGTGCAGACGAGTGCTCGAAGGTTATAGTTTACAATATAACGGTGCCTTCCAACGTGACCGTAACGATTTCACCGCTTCCGTCCACCAGGAACCTGACCTCCTCTCCGAAGGAATCCCCGGTTTCAGCGTTCAAACTTTTCGGGAACCCCTACTTTTACCCGGACAAAAAGAGATATTCCACCCCGCTTTACGCGGATAAAAAGTGGAGGTTCGCTGCCGTTAACATTCACGAAAGTTTTAAGGACCCGTCGACTCTCGGGATGAAAAGCATTAGGGACGATGTTTCCGGAAGGGGTGTGCTTGAGGTCAGAACCGCTTGGTCCGTAGCGGCCAGACCGGGCCAGCTCGCGTACTTCGAGATGTCCCAGCCGGTTCGGTTCAACGGAATCGAGATTCCCTTCAACCCGGTCGCTAAGGCGTATCCGGATTCTCAGGTGAGGGTGAAGAGCGCCAGAGTAACGCTGTTCCTTTCGGACAACGGCACAGGATTTTTGACCAACGTAACTTCGATAAGCGTTTTTGTCAACGGGACAAAAGCCGGGCAGGTAACTTCTGTAAACTCCTCCAAGGAATTCCGACCGGTTGTAATAGACCTCGATCCCTCGACCTTTAGCGTACCGGACTCCGAGGTCAGAATAAGGTTCGACCTGAGCTACAACGGATTCAACGGTGCGTTTTACATCGATTCCGCCGAAATGGAGGCCACGCTCGAGTACATCGACAACTACACGATTTTCGTAGACACTGACGGGGACAATTCCACCTGGGAGCTCGTTAACTACACGAGGAGCAACGCCTCCCTCACCTTCACCGCAGACCCCGGAACCTATTACGTGAGAATAGTCAAGACAACGGGCTATCCCGACACTTTCGGAACCTCCATCCTTTCCTTTAGAATAGTTCCGAACGTTTATCCTTACATAATTTCGGTTTCCGCCTACGCCCTTTCTTCAAACATGACACCGGTTCCGAACATTCCGGTTTCCCTCTTCGTCTGTAAGCCGGATGTTGTCTACTGCACCGAGGACGCGCCCTGGCTCTACAGGAATTATACCCTCACCGGTCCGGACGGAGGCTTCACGCTCACGGTAAACGCCTCCCTCGAAAAGAACGAAAGGTACAAGGTAGCGGTTGTGACCGACAGAGGCTACGCCGAGACCTACATTCTCACAAGGTAAACCTTTAAGTAACTTAGTGTGTAAAACTATAGTGTGAGCGCGAAGGGAATTTCGTCCGCGGTTGCCGTCACGCTTGTGATAATCGTAACAATTGCCCTGCTCTACCTTCTGGCAAACTGGATCTTCGGAGTTACCGGAAAGACCATGCGGGAATCCGGGGAGAGGATAACTACCCAGGCCGAGCAGATGTACTGTCTAAGGATAGACCAGGTAGCGAAAAACAGGGTGTATCTGAGAAACTGCGGCCCCGGAGTCGTGAGAAACGGAACCCTTAACATCTTCATAGACGGAAAGCCCGTGGATTACTCTCTCAGCAGGGACATTCCGCCCAACCAGGTCGGTTACGCCGAGCTGACGAACCTCTACGACTTCGGAGTCGGGGATCACGACATGACAATTTCGGCCGGATCCTTCGTTAGCCAGAGATTCGTGAAGATAAAGCCTTCGGACTCCTCGGTCGCCTTTTTCGAGTTCGACGACAACTGGACGGCCGTTCCCGAGCTCGACTTTCAGGGAAATGTGGTCGGTTACCGCTACTACGTTTACGACACCGTTAACGGCATTGACGCCCGCGCAGTCGATGGACCCTGCTGGTCTTCGAGTCTCGACCCCCTGAACTACGGTTCGAGCTACTACATCGTGTATCCCTACGGCTGCCTGGACGAAATAGATCCGAACCTGTATCCGGACTGGGTCTCGGCCAAGAAGTTCTGCGAAAACGACGGAGGCTACCTGGCCGTGTTCTCCTCCTGGGACGAACTCAGTTCCATGCCCTACTGGGCCAACGGTCTCTGGATCGGTCTGTACCAGGATCCTAACGACCTCACATACTCCGATTCCGTTCCGAGCGGTTCGGCGAACGAGCCCGCCGGAGACTGGAAGTGGCTTTCGGTCGAACCGTCGTCCTACTTCAACTGGGAAAGCGGACAACCCGATAACGTTGATTCGGCCGCTGAGCGGTTGATCGGGGTCGGTTTTCCGCCGGCCAACTGCGGATTGAAAAACGATAACTTCACGGATGCCGACTGCACCTACGGTATGGGATTCATCTGCGAGTACGATCAGAAGCCGGATCGACCCGAGCTGAGGTACCCCTGGCTCCCGGTCATTGAAAACGGGGTAATGAAATTCTCCGGCTACGACGATATTGTCTCGGCCGGGTTTTTCAAAACCGAGGCTGGGCCGGGTGGAAAGACCGTTATAACCGAGGATCACGATCCCCCGAACCGGGTTTCCCTGTTCGTCCGGGTCAAGAAGACCGGATACTGGTGGGAGGGCGTCAGAATCGCTTACAGGGCGGCTCATTCCCTGAACCCGGCTTACGGTATCGAGGTTTACGGTGACGGAACCCTGGCCAAGGCCTGTGTTTACACTTCGGAGTACAGGTGCGCAGACGGGAGTATTAACCTAAATGACGGGAAGTTCCACCTCCTGGGCCTGACCTACGACGGAAGCGAGATTTCCCTCTACTTCGACGGTAATAAGATCGGTTCGGTTCCGCAGACCGGGCCCATAAACTACTCGAAGCCGGTCGTAGATAACGGCAACACGTATTACGTGAAGGAGTTCCAGTTCGGTCAGGTTCCGATGGTTCTCGACTTCGTGAGGGTACTCTCCGAGGCTGTCGATCCGAAGGAAATGGTTTCGCTCGAGTGACCGAAACTTTTTTAAAGAACAGTAAGAAAGAATAAACTATGAAGGCACAGTCCACGGTCCTGCAGGCGGTTCTCATTTTCTCCGTTCTGGTTTCCCTCGCGATTGTGGCGGCTCCCTGGGCATACGACACCCTTCAGGGCGGCTTCGACGCTTCCGAGATAGACAAGGTGAAGTCCGAGTTCACTAAATGCGCCCAGAAAATTCTGGAGACGGCCAGGACGGGAGCCGGAAACAGGTGTGTCTTTTCGGTCAGCCGCGGGGACCTCGAGGTCAGACCGGACGGAATCTACTACACCATAATTTCCAGGTACCCTGTGTGCTCCGGATACCCATGGAGACCTATCGACTCCGGTAAAAGACTGTGGGAATCCTGTGAGGCCGACGGGGTAACCAGGTATTCGATGAGGTTCATGTACCCGGAATCCGATGCGATCCTTCTTTCAGGCGATGTGGTGGTCAGGACACCTACCGGAGAGGAGACCTACAGCCTCGTTCAGAAGGGATTCCTCATGATTCAGTTCTCGCCCAACGCCACCATGAAAGGAAAGAGCCTTGAACTCGTGAGGTACAGGTCCAGCGAGAACACCACGGTAATAAAGATAACCGTCAGGTGATTCCGTGTCCGACCCCTGGAGCAGTCTTAAGTCAGAGTTATCCTCCACTCTCTCCCGTGTCCTGGGAAAGAATGTGGAGGTAAGGGAACTTCCGGCCGGCAGCCCGCACGGGGACTTCTGCCTTCCTTGCTTCGGGCTCTCTCCGGATCCGGTTTCCGCGGCTTCGGATCTCGCGTCCTCGGTCCGGGCGGAGTTCGTTATCCCCATTTCCGAAGGTCCGTATCTGAATTTTCGGATCGACTGGGAGAAATTCGCTCCGCGGCTTCTGAAGGCCGTCGGTCCGTCTTACGGGAGGGGAAACGAAGGAAAAAAGGTGATGGTGGAATTCTGCCACGCGAATACCCACAAGGAGCTTCACATAGGTCACGTCAGGAACCTCTGCATAGGCGAGGCCGTGGCAAGAATTCTCGAGTTCAGGGGAAACAGAGTCCTGAGGGCCAATTACCAGGGCGATATCGGGCCGCATGTGGCAAAGTGTATCTGGGGGTACCTGAACCTAGAATTCCCGGAGCCGAAGGACCCGGTTGAGAAGGGAAGGCTGTTAGGAAAGCTCTACACCGAAGCCTGTAAAAAGGCTCCGGAAGAGGAAGTTAAAAGAATAACCAAGGCCCTGTACGAGGGTGACCCGGAAACCGTTGAGGTCTGGAGAAAAACCAGAGAGTGGAGTCTGGAGTACTTCGACTCCATTTACCGGGAGTTCGGAGTGAGGTTCGACAGACTTTACTTCGAAAGCCAGACGGCGGAACCCGGGAAGAGAATAGCCCTCGATCTTCTTCGGAGGGGGATCGCGAAAATCAGCGACGGCGCCGTTGTGGTCGACCTCACCGAATTCGACCTCGGCATCGTGGTCCTGGTCACGAAGGAAGGATACCCCCTTTACCCGGCGAAGGAACTGGGGCTGGCCGAACTCCAGTTTTCGGAAGGTATAGATCGATGTATTCACGTGGTTGCCTCTGAGCAGAATCTCTACTTTAAGCAGGTGTTCAAAATTTTCGAGATGATGGATCCGGAACTTTCGGCGAAGAGTCACCACCTTTCCTACGAGCTCGTCAGACTGAAATCCGGAAAGATGTCCTCGAGGGAGGGTAATGTCGTGACGTATCACGATGTGACCGAAGCACTCAGGAAGAAGGTGGAGGCTGAGTACGGAAGCGAATCCGCCGGGAAGGTCGCCTTGGCCGCGCTTAAGTACGGGATGCTCAAAATGGACACGAACACCCCGGTTTCCTTCGACCTGGAGGAGGCGACGAAGCTGAAGGGAGACACCGGTCCCTATCTCCTCTACACCCTGGTCAGGGCAAAATCCATACTCGAAAAGGCCGGAGACCCCGGCGGTTTAGAGTTCTCGGATCTGGCCCCCGAGGAGATCGAACTCCTCAGGCTGATATCCCGGTTCCCGTCCGTCGTAAAAAAGTCCGCCGAGGACCTGAAACCGCACCGTCTCGCCCGCTTCCTCTTCGACCTTTCCGATGCTTTTAACAGATTCTACGAAAAACACAGGGTCGTCGGCTCGGAGCACGAGGGAAGGAGGCTGGAGATCGTAAGGTGCGTTTCTACCGTTCTGGAGACCGGTCTCGGGCTTCTCGGAATAGAAACCGTGTCCAGGATGTAGCAAAAATTTTTAAGGAGGAAAGGGGATTATAAAAGAAGGGGGTCGTAGTATAACCAGGCTCTGCGGCTGGAAATTACGGCCGGCTCCAGAGCTGGAGCTCCGACGGGAGGATGAAGAAACCGGCAGATCCAGGTTCAAAGCGGCGGAAATCCTGGCGACCCCACCATTCGAAGTACGGTGGACGGCATGGAGATAAAAGTCGTGAGGGTGGAAATTCCGGAAAACTGCAACATCATCCTGGGCCAGGCCCACTTCATAAAAACGGTCGAGGACCTTTACGAGACCCTTGTCGAATCCTCCCCGGGTCTCAGGTTCGGAATAGCGTTTTGCGAGGCTTCGGGAAAGAGACTCGTCAGGACCGCCGGGAACGAGAAGGATCTGGAGAACCGGGCCTCGGAGATAGCCCGGGAAATCGGCGCCGGCCACTGCTTCGTGATCCTTCTCAGGGAAGGATATCCGATAAACGTTCTGAACAGGGTGAAATCCGTTTCCGAAGTCTGTTCGGTGTACTGCGCCACGGCCAACCCCCTTCAGGTCATCGTTGCCGAGACCGAACAGGGAAGGGGGATTCTCGGCGTGGTTGACGGGTCGCCGCCTCTCGGGGTCGAGACCGAGGCAGATGTTGGGGAAAGGAAAAAATTCCTTAGAGACATCGGTTACAAGTGTGGTTAAATGCGCTCCCAGAGAATTCCGGCGAAAGAAAAACTCGTAAAGGACATCGGACCGGATGACGTCAGGGTTCGGATCGCCGGGACTGTCGTTCATACCGGATCCGGATCTTTCGTTCTCGACGACGGTACCGGGACCGTTGAGGTTGTTTCGGACGAGGTTCCGGAATCCGGGAAAAAGGTAATGGTCATAGCCAGAATCCTCCCCCTTACGGATTCCTTCGAGGCCAGAGCCGAGGTCCTTATCGATGCCGGAAAACTGGACCTGGAACTCAGGAAAAAGGTGCTCGAATCGGTTAATCTTTATAAATAACCGAGAGAAACCTTATTTCGGGTGGTTTTATGGAGGTCATGCCCGAGTTCATGGGTTACGACAGGGCTATAGTAACATTTTCCCCGGACGGCAGACTCTTCCAGGTGGAATACGCCAGGGAAGCTGTTAAGAGGGGGTCTACTTCCCTTGCCCTGGTGTTCAGAGACGGTGTGGTTTTCGCGGCTATCCGGAACCTGCAGCCTCTGAGCGTTCCGAACGCGGGCAGCGACAAAATTCACCAGATAGACGACAACCTTGCGGCCGCCATGTCCGGGTTTCTCGCTGACGGCAGGGTCCTCATAGACACCGCCAGGATCAAGGCCCAGATTCACAGAATCACCTACGACGAGCCGCTCGACGTTCTCGGCTGCGTAAGGGAAATATCGGACAGGATGCAGATTTTCACCCAGTACGGAGGAGTCAGGCCCTTCGGGGTGGCGCTGCTGGTTGGGGGTGTGGATGAGAGTGGTCCCCAGCTCTTCGAGGTGGACCCGTCCTCGGCCTACTACGGGTGGAAGGCCCACGTAATAGGCCGGGGTTCCGAAAAGTCCGTGAAGGTGCTGAGGAAGGAGTGGAAGGAGGGGCTGGACGAGAAGTCGGCGATAAAGCTGATTTTGAAAGCCCTCAGGGCCGGGGAGAAGGATGCGAAGGTTCAGGAAGTCGAGCTCGCCGTGGTGGACGGGGACGGCTTCAGGAAGTACACCGGTATCGATGACCCGAAGTTCATAAAGAAGTTCTGGTGAAGTATGGACGCTTTCGAAATTCTCGCCAGACAGAGGTACAAAATCCACGGTCACGCCGCGGTCAAGCTCTGCCTGTGGACGAAAAAGTCCGTCCGGGGCCTGGGTTTCTGCTACAAGGAAAAATTTTACGGAATAAAGTCCCACCGCTGCGTTCAGTGCACGCCTTCTGTGGCGTGGTGCACTCTGAGGTGCACCTACTGCTGGAGACCCATAACCGAGGCATCCCTCGGTTGCGAGATTCCGGAAGAGTTGGAGCCGAAGGAAGTCGTTGATAGCATCCTACGGCTTCATAACCAGCTTTTAACAGGGCTCGGGGGTGTTCCGCACGATCCAGAAAAACTCAGGGAGGCGAGGAGCCCGAAGCACGCGGCCATTTCCCTTGCCGGGGAACCCATGATCTACTCGAGAATGTCCGGCCTTCTTTCCGAGTTTCACAGGCGCGGGATGACGACCTTTCTGGTCACAAACGGAACCCTGCCCGAAAGAATAGAGGCGCTCGAAACCCTTCCGACCCAGTTTTACATCTCGGTCTGTTCTCCGACGGAGAAGCACTTCAGGAAGGTTCACGCACCGGAGATCCGAAACGGCTGGCCCAGGCTTCTGCGTAGTCTGGAACTGATGAGGGATATGAACACGAGGAGGGTCGTGAGGCTGACCCTGGCCAAAGGACTCAATTTCGAGCTTCCGGAGAAGTACGCCGAACTTATTTCGATAGCCGAACCGGACTTCGTTGAAGTCAAGGCGGCCATGCCCGTGGGTTTCGCAAAGGATAGGCTGAAGTACTCTCAGATGCCGCTCCACCGCGAGATCCGGGAGTTTTCGGAAAAAATCTCCGAACTTCTGGGATACCGGGTGGAGAACGAGAAACCGGACAGCCGGGTGGTCCTTCTGAGCTCGGGAAGGAAGAAACCGGGGCTCGGCACAAATTAAAGTTTTACCCACCGAATATTATACATGGATCCGAAGGATTACTATTCGCGGAAGGATGTCGCGAGAAGGATAGTGGAATTCGCGGCTAACCGGGAGGTGGCGTGCTCGCTTCCTGACGGCTCCTTCTTAAAAAGGCCGGACACTCTTGTATACCCCGGGGACCTGATTCAGCGCGTGGAGTCCGGGGTGATCAGCTTCCACTGTTCAGTCGAGCTCTGGAAGGACCCGCTGAGGCTGAAAAGCGAGATGAAGGCCGAGGAACTCGATGAACTGAGGATCGGATGGGACCTTCTCATCGACATAGACGCGAAGTTCAGTCTCGAGCACTCCAAGATCGCGGCCTCCGCCGTCCTCGAGTTCCTCTCGGATTTCGGAATAAAGGCCGGGGTCAAGTTTTCCGGGAGAAGGGGCTTTCACATTTTCATCCCTTTTTCCTGCTTTCCGGAGTCCGTGGACCTCAGACCCACGGCGTCTCTGTACCCAGAGCTTCCGAGGGCCATAGTTGAATTCGTTAAGTCTAAGGTGGATAAAGAAATCCTGGAGAGGCTCGCTTCCTTCGAAGGCGGCTACGCTTCCCTTTCCAGAGCGATAGGAGGGTTTGAAAAATTCTCCGCCTTCGAGGCGGTAGAAATAGAGTCGAACTGGGGTTCCCGGCACCTGTTCAGGGCACCCTACACAATACACCACAAGACTCTGCTCGTTTCCGTTCCGGTCAGGGATCCGCTCTCCTTCGATCCGGAATCGGCCAGACCCGAGAACGCCGATCTCTCTCTCGAATTTTCCGGGTCCGGGGACGCCTCTACCCTTGTGGACGAGGCCTCGGCCTTCCTGCCGAAGAAAAAACCGAAGACCGGGGTCAGGCACACCGCCGGGGTGAAGGTGCCGGAAAGCGCGTTCCCCCCGTGTATCAAGAACATTCTCTCCGGGCTTTCGGACGGAAGGAAGAGGTCTATCTTCACCCTCGTTACGTTCTTAAGATCTTCCGGCTGGTCTGCCAAGGAAATAGAGTCGGCTCTCGAAAACTGGAACTCGAGAAACAGACCCCCTCTCAGGGAAAACACCATCAGAACCCAGCTCAAGTGGCACCTCAGGCAGAGCAGGAGACTTCTGCCGCCCGGGTGTTCCAACGAACTTTTCATCGGCTCCCTCGGAATCTGCAGACCGGACGACGTCTGCCGCGGGATAAAGAATCCGGTTCAGTACCCGGCAAAGATTTTAAAGAGAGGAAGGAGAAAGAAATAGTATGATAACCTACGAAACCATAAGGTCGGTACACAGAGCGGAGAGGGAAAACCACGATCTCCAGGAGCTTCCGGAAGACTTCTTTTCCCAGGCAGCCGAGTGGGCGGAGAGGAGAAAAAGGGAAAACGACCCCCTTTCGGCCGTGGAGTCGGAAAACGCGAGAAAGCTTTTGGACGAAATAGTCATGCTGAGAGCAGGGAAGACCGTCAGGGCAGCGGTTTTCTCCCTCAAGGGCGTTCCTCCCCCGAGGTACATGACAGAAAAGGAAGCCGAGCTCTACGATGCCGTGGTATCCCTCCTTAAGGAACACCTATCGTCTTCGGTCCCGAAAGCACCTGGGGAAAAGAATATAAATGAAAATGTAGTAAAACTAAGAGTAAAAAAGGATGTACCAAGGATCGTGGATTCGTCCATGAAGTCCTACGGGCCGTTCAAACCCGGGGACGAGATCGAGGTGCCCGGGGACGTCGCTAACATGCTGGTCACCAGAGGATTCGCGGAGAGGGTGTGAATGGAGGTTCCGAATTCCCAGCGGAGGTACTGCCCCTTTTGCAAGAGGCACACGGACCACGAAGTCCACCGAGTGAGCGTCTCTAAGAAAAAGCGGGCTCTGGCAGAGGGGCAGCGGAGGTTCAAAAGAAAGCTGAAGGGATACGGCTCCTTTCCGAAGCCGAATCCGCGTGGCAGGGAAAAACCGACGAGGAAGCTCGACCTCAGGTACCTGTGCAAGGAGTGCGGTAAAAAACACACGGTCGGCTCCGGTTTCCGTGTGAAAAAGTTCGTTTTGGTGAAGTGAATGACGGTTGAAATACCTTCCCCGGCGTCGAGGTTCCTTAAAGTTGTGTGCAGGTGTAAGAACGAGCAGATAATATTCAACAGACCGTCCACCGTGGTGCGGTGTCTGGTCTGCGGTTCAGTTCTGGCCGAGCCAACCGGCGGAAAGGGAAGGGTAAAGGCAAGAATCGTTAAAGTCCTGTAAAAGTTTTTAACTTCCGCACTCAAAGTTTAATTATGGACGCCCAGACGATTTTCGTGCTTTTGATATTCGCGGTCTTCGTGTTTCTCGTGTACCGGGCCGTGAAGCTTGCTATCCAGGCCGCGCTCATCGCCGCTATTTCCTTTTCCTTCCCGTGGATTGTAAAGTTTTTCGGTCTCGACATTCCGGTTTCGGCCGACCTCCAGACAGGCCTTTACTTCGCGGCCTTCGGTCTCGCGCTTTTCATCGCCTACCACTTTCTCAAGCTCCTGGCGTCCGTGATCAGAATCCTGCTGTGGCCGGTGAGGAGGTAATGTCGAATAAGAGTAAGGGAATAAAAAAGGAGTGGTTGCTGAAGAGACACCTGGAAGATGAGGGATACCTCGTGATAAGGAGTTCTGCCAGCAAAACCGGGGTAGACATACTCGCTGGTAAAAACGGAAGGGTCCTTGCGTTCCAGGTCCAGACCTCGGATTACATCTATCCCGAAAAGGTCAGGGAACTCGAGAGGTACGCCGAGGCTTTCGGGGCCGAGCCGGTTCTGGCCGTCAGGAAAAACGGTAAATGGATTTTCGCGTCTCCCGGGGACCTTAAAAGGTCCGGGAGGATGTTTAAAATAAGTTAACTTTATATGGCGCCGAAAAAGATAATTTTTAGGTGCTTTCGATGAAGGGGATGAGCCCTCTCGGAATGACCGTGTTTTTGATAATTCTCACCATGATTCTCGCCGCCTTTCTCGCCGCCCTTACCTCCAAGGTTCCGGCCCCGGAAAGACCGAACTGCGATGCTTCGATAAGGTTCATATCCGGCTTTCCGAAGTACGATTCCGGTTCTATAAAGGCGGTCGTGGAGGTGAGCGGTGCGCCGCTCGGGGGATTCGTGTTCGAGGTCGTGCTCCAGAACGCAACCGTTCTGCACCTAAGGGATGTTCTGAATTCTTCGGTGGCTCCGGGTACTCTGGGAACCGTGATTTCCGAACCCCTCCCGGTTAACAGGGCCGATGTCAGCCAGGTAAGGGTCGTCACGAACTGCACCGGAGTGAAGACGCTGATGACAGCCCTGAAATAAGCTTGTGGGGTTCGTCGGACAGGGAAGTGGGCCGTGCCGGAGAAAATCGGAGCACCGAAACGGTTTTATCACTTTCTGGCGGAAAAATGAAGATTTATATATCACCTTATACAACAAATAATAAAAAGTATCTCTGATAAAAAAACAGTGAGGTGATGTTTTGAAGGGAAGCAGCAAAGGTATATCGACAGTGATCGCAGTGATAATGATCGTAGTGATTGCGGTGGCGCTGGTGGGAATACTCTGGGCCTGGAGTACCACTATGGTCACAGGGATGCAGGCCGGAGGAAGTCAGCAGGCACAGCAGCTCCAGCAGTCGGCGGGAAAGCAGGTCATCATAATCAATAGTAAGTGCACTAACGTTTCGAACGTCAATGCCATCAACTTTACACTGAGGAACATCGGAACCGTTGACATCGAACCAGGAGACCTTCGGGCGTTCCTTGACGGCGAGGACATAACCGCAAAGACGACACCGAGCCTCTCAGCGGTCGGAATCAAGACCGGGGAGACCAAGAACATAAACTATCAGACTGCTCCGGGGGACACGAAGGTCACGAGGACGCTGAGAATCGCCGGTCCTCTGGGTGCGGTTGAAGAAGGTCTAACCTGCTCTTAAAGGAGCGGGTCCCTTCTTTTTTATTTTTTTTGTGATTTCCATGAATTCTAAACCGGAATTCGGAGACGAGGTTGAGGTAAGGAAATCCGGGAAGAAATACCGCGGAACCTTTGTTACAGAGGACGGTGGAATCGTTGTCCTCAAGCTTCCGTCCGGATATAATATAGGCATCAGAGCCGAGACCGTTAGGGTTCTTTCCAGGAGGGTTGTGAAGAAGCGGTCAACTGTCCGTCCGGGGTCCGGTCCGTCGATTGGACTCGTGGCAGCCGGCGGAACCATTCTTTCCAGGGTCGACTACAGGACCGGGGGGGTTTACGCCCTGGAGACTCCGGAAGAGATCGTCGAGAACGTTCCGGAGCTTCGCAACTTCTCCCTAAGGTTTTTCAAACCTTTCGAGAAAATGTCCGAGGACATGGACTGGGAGGACTGGAAGGAGCTTGCCGTTTGCGTGGAGACCGCTCTCAGGGACTCCGAGGGTGTTGTGGTGTTTCACGGAACGGACACCATGGGGTACAGCTCGGCCGCCCTGTCCTTCATGTTCACCTCTCTATCCAAGCCCGTGGTTTTCGTCGGTTCCCAGCGATCTTCCGACAGACCGAGTTCCGACGCCTTTCTCAACGTACTCTGCGCGGTCAGGGCTGCGCTTCACGACATGGCCGAGGTCTGCGTGTGTATGCACGGATCCCTTAACGACGATTTCTGCTTTCTCCACCGCGGCACCAGGGTCAGGAAAATGCACTCCTCCAGGAGGGACGCTTTCGTGTCCGTCAACTCCGAACCTCTCGCGAAAATCTGGGCCGACGGAAGGGTGGAGGAGCTTTCCGGTATCAGAAGGCGGGGAGGGAAGACCTCTCTCGACACAAGGTTCGACGATCGGGTCTCGCTTATAAAGGTCCACCCGGGTTCGGATCCCTCGATTCTCGAGCTTCTGGACTCTTCTGGATTCGTTCTCGAGGGAACGGGCCTGGGACACCTCCCGGTTTCGGCGAGAAAAAGCTGGATTCCGGTGGTGAAACGCGTGGCCGAAGAAAAACCCGTGGTTGTAACCACCCAGACCATTTTCGGGAGGGTTCACACAGCGGTTTACTCGAACCTCCGCATCCTTTACAGGACCGGGGTCATTCCCGGGCTCGATATGTTTCCGGAGACGGCCTTCGTGAAGCTGGGTTGCGTCCTCGGGCGTACGAAGGATCTGGACAGGGTCAGAGAAATGATGACCCGAAACCTGGCGGGAGAAATCTCCAGGAGGTCGATGCCTTGAAGTTCAGGTGCGGTCTCGAGGTTCACGTGAGGGTGGGAAAAAAGAGAAAGCTCTTCTGCCACTGCCCGCCGAGGCTTTCGGACACGGAACCGAGTCTCAGGGTAACGAGGAGGCTCAGGGCGGTCAGCGGGGAGGCCGGCCTCAAGGACAGAGCCGCGATTTTCGAGGAAAGAAGCGGGAGGGAATTCGTCTACCTTTTTTACCCGGACACCTGCTGCCTGGTCGAGCTGGACGAGGAACCGATTCACGAAATCGATCCGGAGTCCCTCGAGTGCGCGGTCAAGGTGGCCAGACTTCTTCACTGCGATATTCCGGACAGACTCTACGTTATGAGAAAAATAGTCGTGGACGGAAGCAACACATCCGGATTTCAGAGAACGGTTCTGGTCGGTCTTAACGGATGGATCGAGGTCGACCGGAGGAAGGTGGGAATAAAAAGCGTATGCCTGGAGGAGGAGTCGGCCGGGATAGTGGAAAAAGGCGAGAAAAAAACGGTTTTCAGACTCGACAGGCTCGGAATACCTCTCGTTGAAATCTCGACCGAACCGGTCATCACGGACGCCGAATTCGCCAGGAAGGTGGCGGAAAAACTGTGCATGATCGTGAGGTCCACCGGTCTCGCCCACCGCGGTCTCGGAAGCGTTCGCCAGGACTTAAACGTCTCCGTAGAGGGTGGAACGAGGGTAGAGATCAAGGGGGTTCAGGAGCTGGAAATGATACCGAAGATCATCGAGGCCGAGGTCGAACGCCAGGCCGGGCTCATTTCCTCCGGGAAAAAACCGGAGCCGGAGACCAGGGCAGCCCTTCCGGACGGATCTTCGGAGTTCATGCGCCCGCTCCCGGGAAGCGAGAGGATGTACCCCGAAACGGACATAGGTCCCCTTGATGTGCCGGAGGTGGAAGTGCCGGAAACACTCGAGGAAAGGCTGGAAAGGCTGAAGCGCAGGATTCCAGAGCAACTGGCCAGGCAGGTGTTGAAAAGCGAGTACCTCGACCTCGTCGAGAAACTTTCCGAAAAGCACGATCCTGTTTTCGTGGCCCACTTTTTCACCTCGGTTCTTAAGGACTTCAGAAGAAGAGGCCTCGAAGTCAGGGAGGAGGATGTCATTTCGGCATTTTCCCTCGCGGAAAAGGGAAAAATCGAGGAAAAGGCCATCCCGGACCTACTCGAGGAGGTCTCCTCCGGGAAGGCGTTCGAAGATGTGGTACCGAAGTACTCGCCGCTGGACAGGTCGGAGCTCGAGAGAATAGTTCTGGAAGTCGCGGCGGAGAATCCGGACCTCGTTGAGAGGAAAAACCTGAAAGCCCTCATGGGCGAGGTGATGAAAAAAGTGAAGGGAAGGGCGCCCGGTTCCGAGGTGTTCTCCCTTGTTAAAGAGGTCGTCAGCCGCCGAACCTCCTCTGCCTCTTCCTGAATTCCTCCAGGATTCGTTCGAAGTCCTCCTTCTCGAATTCCGGCCACATCTTGTCCACGAAGAAAAGCTCGGAGTAGGCGCTCTGCCACAGCAAAAAGTTACTCAGCCTCTTTTCCCCACCGGTTCTTATAATTATGTCCGGACAGTCCGCGGCGTAGAGATGCCTGGAGAACTCGGCTTCGTCGATTTTTTCCGGGTCAACCGAACCGTTTTTCACGGCTTCAGCCAGTTTTTTCGCGGCGTCGGTTATTTCCTGCTGACCCCCGTAGGCTATGGCGAGTACCAGCTCGTAACCGTCGTAACTTTCGGTCTCGGACTCCACCCGATCTATCAGGTCCCTCAGGGTTTCGGGGAGAAGTTCCTTCCTTCCTATCACCCTGATTCTTATCCGGTGCCGGTGAACCTCGTGGTCCGGCTTCAGGATGTCGCGGAATTCCCTTTCGAAAAGCCTGAAAAGGTAGTCGAGCTCCCTCTTCGGTCTTTTTTTAATATTCTCTATCGACAGGGAGTAGAGCGTGAACCTTTTGATACCCTTTTCCCTTCCCCATTCGAGAAGCGACCTGACCTTTTTGGCCCCCCACTCGTGGCCCTTCCACGGCTTTTGCATCAATCTTCTGGCGAATCTTCTGTTTCCGTCCAGAATCACAGCCACGTGCACAATATTTAGAGGTTCCGGGAAATATTTAAATTTAACAGGAATCCTTTTCATTTATATGTTCGAAGCCGTCAAGCTGGCCGTTGCCCTCGGTGGGAGTACGGCCTGCGCCCTTTACGATCTGAAAACGAGCGACATGCTGGATGCCCTCGCGATAGGAATGATAATTTTCGGCCTCGGGATCCACGCTTACGAGTCCTTCCTCCTGGGCGATCCCCTTCCCTTCCTGCTTTCGGCCGGTACCGGACTCCTTTTCCTGACGTTCGGTCTTCTGATGTACTACACGGGCTCGTGGGGAGGCGGGGACGGCGAGCTCCTCGTCGCCATCGGCGTTCTCCTGCCCGTAGGCTTCCTGACACCGCTGTTCACACCGCTATTTTTCCTGAATGTTTTCCTGGTCGGCGGTATCTACTCCCTGGTCTATTCCGCTGTGGTTACCAGAAAAAACCCCAGGGTCTGGAGGGAGTTCGGAGCTTCGGTCAGGAGGAATCGGGGAAAGGATCTCTTCACAGCTTCGGTGTTTCTTACCGCTTTCGGCCTCGCATCCTTCGTCCTTGAAAGTCCGCTGTTCCTCGCGGTAGGGATCCTCCTGGCCCTGTCGCCATTTGCGATTCGCTTCGCCAGGGCGGTCGAGGCTTACGGATTTTACAGGCGGATACCGGTCTCGAGGCTCAAGAAAGGCGATGTGATAGGTGAGGACGTTCCGGAAGCCGGTGTGTTCAAGAAATACATAAAAGGTCTGACCGAGGAAGAGGTATCGAGACTTAAAAGAGTCAGGAAGTTCGTTACAGTTCGGGACGGGGTAAGGTACGGCCCGGTGTTCCCGCTGGCCCTTCTCCTCACGCTGCTCCTTTAAGACTTCATGTAGGTTTTCAGGATAAAGTAGTAGGATATCGTGAGGACGAAAATTATGAATATTATTATGAAGTCGAAAATCCTGTAGGCCCCGTTTATGAACTCGAGGCCCTGGATCTCCTTTATCAGTTCGACCGACCTCGAGATTATTATTATAAACGGAAGGAGGAAGACCCACTTCCAGAACCTTTCGAACTGCCTGAATCTGAGGTTGAATATCGAGGCCAGCATTTTCTTTCTGACCGCTTCCCTGGTTAGATTAAGGGAGAGGTAGATGAAAACCACGGAAAGCACGGCAAACCCTATGGAAGAGTAAACCAGGATCAGCTCGAAAAGATTCATCATAAACTATTTATTCGCCCGGTCTTATAAAAATTTTATGGAAAGGGTTTCCACCGGGATTCCCGGCCTGGACGAGCTTTTGGAAGGCGGCTTTCCTTCCGGTTCCCTAATCCTCCTGTCGGGAGGTCCGGGCACGGGGAAAACAACCTTCGGCCTTTCCTACATTTACCACGGATCACTTTCCGGCGAGCCCGGTGTTTTCATCTCCCTCGAGGAGGAGCCGGAGCAGATCGTGAGAAACTCGGAAAGGTTCGGCTGGAAGGTCGGAAAGCAGATAAAGTCCGGAAAAATGGACGTGGTCCGCCTGGACCTTTACGATTTTTCAAGTCTCAGGTCCGTGATCGAGGAGAACGTTCTCCGGCTGAACGCCAGGAGGATAGTCATAGATCCGGCCACGATTCTCGGAATGTTCCTGGAGCACCCCCTGGAGATAAGGAAGGGTCTCGTGGAACTGGGGAAGCAACTGAAGAAAACAGGAGCCACCTCTATAATTTCCTGCGAGATTCCGGAAGGCTCTGACTCGGTTTCACCCTACGGGGTCGAGGAGTTCGTGTCGGACGGGATCGTCGTTCTCAGGAGAGTCATGGAAGGCAACATGTACACAAGGGTGCTTTCAATCTTAAAGATGAGGGGCACGAACCACTCCACCAGACTCCACCCGGTAAGAATCGGCCCCGGAGGAATCGAGGTCTTTTCGAAGGAAGAGGTCTTCATCTGATTACTCTTCCAGAAGTCTTCTGATCCTCTCGCTGGTTTTCCCGAGTTCCAGGATCACAAGGCCGATGTTGGTCGTGTGCGGCACAAGGGAGACCAGAATTCCGTACTTACCGGCGGAGCAGGCAACCAGCTTGCCTTCCCTTGCCTCGACTATGGCCTGCTGGAGCGGGCCCAGATTCAGTTCCTCCACGACCTTCCTGGAAGTTCCGAACAGGGAAGCCGACATAGCGGCCACGAGGTTGGGATCCGAGTCTTCGGGTAACAGGGAGCACATCATCAAACCCTCGTTCGAAACTATGGCCGCGCCTATGACTCCTGCGGATTTCACGAACTCTTCGAGAATCTCCCTGAGTTCGGATTCCGAAACCATGTTCGCCCCCCTAACTTTACTACCATAAAGTTTGGGGCGAACGTTTTAAATACTTTACTCCAGGATCTCCTCGAGCTTTTTCGCGGCCTTCCCCATCTCCAGAAGCACGAAACCGAGGTTGGCGTTCGGATCCACCAGGCAGCTGAGGATCGCGAGCTTACCGGCGTTTATGGAGACGAGCTTTCCGTTCTCGCTCTCCACGATCACCTGGTTCAGCTTCCCCTGTTCCAGCTCCTTCGAGATCGTCTGGGCCGTTCCCACTATTGTCGCCGTCATCGCCGCGAGACTTCTTCCGTCCACCCCTTCCATCAACCTGCTGTGTATCACCAGTCCATCAACCCTGGCGAGCAGGGAGGCTTTTATGCTGGGACTGCTCTGGTTCAGCTCTTTCAGTATGTTATCTATTTCCTCCTTCTTTCCCATTCTCACCACCTTTCAGTATGAGTTTGAACAGCTCCTTCAGGGCTTCCCTCAGACCTTTGCCCTCTGTCGCCACACCCGGTATTACCGGGGCCTCTACTCCGAGGAGCCTTTTGACCTCCTCGGGCGGTAAGGCCTCCGGGAGATCCTGCTTGTTTGCGATCACCACGAAGGGAATTCCGTATCCTCTGACCTTGGAAAGCATGTTTTTGGCCCTCGGAAAGCTTTCCGGAAGCGTTGAATCCACGACCAAGATGACCCCGAAAACGTCCTTCGCGAGTATGGAAAGGATGAAGTCGAATCTTTCCTGGCCCGGGGTACCGAAGAGTTCGCAGGTGAACCCTTCCATTTCAACGTAGCCGTGGTCCAGGGCTATAGTGGTTCCGAGACGGTTCACCGATACCGACCTGTCGCTCAGGTTTTTGACTATGGTGCTCTTTCCGGCGTGGTACGGACCGGTGACCAGGATTTTCGGAATGTATATGTTTATTCCGCCGGGTTTCGCGATTTTAAACGGCACCGCCCTACCTTCTATGTAAAGGTAGTTTCTGAGGATGACCTTTTCCTCCACGGCTTTGAGTTCGACGATCTCATCGAAAACCGCCTTAACGGAGTTCACGGTTTCTTCCGGGTAGAGCCAGTTGGTGAAGATTCCCAGGACAGAGGATTCGGAATTGAGTTTCTCTATGAAGCGCTCGGTTTCTTCGGTCCCTATCAGATCGACGAGGTTGGAAATCTCGTCAACCACCACTATTTTCGTTTCCCCAACCGACTTAAGGGCATCCATGGTAGCACTGATCAGTTCGTCAGGATTCTTCGGATTGCACACGAATTTTTCGCCGGTTTCAGAATTCGCGAGTTTAGAGAACCCGTCGACGAACGTCAGCTTTCCTGATTCCTCGAACGAAGATACGTCCCAGAGGTACTCTTTCATGGTTTCCCTCACGGCTTCCGGGGGTTTGTTGAAGACCAGGTAGACACCTGACAGCCCGGCTTCTAACCCGGAGAAAAGGACCTGTTGTGCGAAGGCCGGTGCGTCTATACCGGGGGTTGTTAAAAACAGAAATTTTCTGTTCTTTTCCGGCTTCCCGGCGAGAAGCCTGTCCAGCTTTTCTATCCCGGTTTCGAGCACCATTACTTAAATAATTCTCAAGGTAAAATAAAAAGATTTTCCCGTTCGGGGTCGTGTCCGAAAATTATCATTTAAACCAAAAATAACCCTCATCTCTTCTGGTATTCAATCTACTTCCAAACCAATTAGATAAAGCGCTAAATATCGCTTCTCCCCTAACTCTTTGCTTATACATTTCCCTTCTCTTTATCCAATTCTTATCCACCTTCTGTAATAACCTCTAAAATTCTATGTAGCATGGGAAATTATCTCCCTATGCTTGTTTTAAACAAGTAAAGGGGTTTTGTTTTTGGACATGGTCTACCAGAAGTTGAGACCGCCCGGATACCAGCGAATTACCGCAACCGCCATAGCAAACGCGGTGTAGTTTCAGGCAGTAAGATGAAAAAAATTTACTCAGTCCTTTGATTACTGACCTGTCGGATTCCTCACCATCTTTTAGATATCGGATAACTTTATATTAGTCTTCCGGGAAATTTTTAATATGAAAGGCGTGTCCGCTGTGCTGACGGTTATCATGATTTTCGTCATAACCATCGCTCTCGTTTCCGTGATTTACACCTGGACGACCTCCACCACCGGAGGCCTGACCGCTACCGGAAAGAAGCAAGTTCAGCAGGTTACCAAGCAGCTCTCCACCTGCATGAGAATAGATTCGGTTTCCGGAAACAGAATATACCTCAGAAACTGCGGCTTCGGCGTGATAACGAACGATTCAATTTCTGTATTTGTCGACGGCGCACCGGTTTCCTTTAGCTTAAAGCAGGACATTCAGAGTTCGAAATCAGGAGAGCTGGAGATACTCGACCTGTGGAGGTTTTCTCCCGGAACCCACACGGTAAAGGTATCTTCCGGAACCGTTACTGCTCAGAAGTCGGTTAGATTAAAACCCGACGAATCCGCGATTGCCTTCTGGAGTTTCGACGAAGGCAGCGGCCTGGTCACCGAGGACAGCGTGAACAGGATCGACCTGCTTCTAAAGGACCGGAAGTGTGTGTACAGAACCGGAACCTACGGCACCCACTGGTACGAGTACATCGACATGGGGTGCATGGACACCCTGAAGCTATATCCGAAGCTATATCCCAGGAAGCTATATCCCAGGTGGAAAGAAGCGAAGAGCTTCTGTGATAGAAGGGGAGGCTACATTCCGGTTGTTTCTTCCTCGAATGAAAATTCGTTTCTGCTGAATCTGGCCGGTCGAGGCTGGAAGTGGATAGGATACTACCAGGACAGGAACGACCTGAGCAACAACAACGGCTGGCCCGACGGCTGCCCCAACGAACCGGCGGGGTGCTGGAAGTGGCTTCCAAACGAAACGAGTTCCTACACGAACTGGAACACGGGAGAACCGAACAACGGCGGTGGAACCGAGCACTGCGCGGTCCTCTCCTACAGAGGTACCTGGTACGATGTGAGGTGCTGGAACTGGTACAATTTCATCTGCGAGCACGCAACTCAGGCCCAGCCCTTGACCATAGATGGTGATGTGGACTACCCGGACTGGACCGAAGGGTATAGCGGGACCGCTATCAGTTTCGACGGCTATGACGACTGGCTTCAGGTCGATAACTTTTCGGAGTACGATCCGCAGAAGGAAATTTCCGTTTTCCTGAGAATAAATAAAACGTGGGACTTCGGTAAGTGGGTAATAAACAGAAGGTCGACGAATTCCACCTGGGCCGGCTGGAGAAGCTGGGCCATCGCCGTTACAAAGAGTAGGGGCGAGGATGTAATCCGTGCTTGCCTCTCCACAGTGACGAACGGTATCAGATGCATCGACGCCAACGCGACCGGACTTTACGACGGGAAATGGCACCTGATAGGGATGAGTTACAACGGAACCCATATATCGGTTTACTACGACGGAAGGGAGCTCGAAAGTATTGAGCAGAGCGGCGAGATTTACTACGACTACAAAAATCCGCAGGCTTCGAGCAAAGACTGGAGGCTGTTTGTCGGTGATTTCGACGGAGCAACGAGTCCAGGAACCGCAGTGATCGACGATGTTATGATCTTCGACAGGGCGCTGACACCTCAGGAAGCGTTCGGATTGTCCGAGAGGTGACCGGTTTTCGCGTTTTCCTGGACGCGCGGCCGGAAGCCGGAAATGAGTTCGGGTTCTGTCGCTGATTTAGGAAACTGCGGAGTCGGATCGGTCTTCCGGTACCCAGAAAAACCAGGGACCTCTACACGGTTTGAATCCGATTTTTTCGTAAAGATCTACGGCCTTTTTATTTTCCGGATCCGTTGTGACGAACACCGCTTCGGCCTTTAAGCGCTTAAATCGGTTCAGAATTTCCCTTACCAGGGACCTCCCTATACCTCTGTTTCTGAATTCCTCCTTCACGAAAAGCTCTTCTATTACCCCGTATCGAAAAACCCGTAGGTTATTAAGTTGCCCCATACGAATCCTACAACCCGATCACCCTCCTCGGCGACCAGGAGAATCGTCTTCAATCTTCCCCGGAGCGGAACCAACATCCCCCTTTCTCTTCTCTCCCTTTCTTTCAGGATGGAGCTCGTAGTAGAGTTCGGAAACCGCTTTCCTGTCCCTTTCGGCGGCATTCCGGATTTTCATTCCAACCACCACATCATCATCCCGGCCTTTTCTCTTAAAATTTCCCGTACTTCTCTTATCATCTTCGGAGGTCCGTTCGGCCGGGTTTTAACCCATATAAAGCCGTTGAGACAGATACAACCGGCGCACCCCTTTCGGCCCATTTCTCTGTACCGCTCGCAGGTTAGCTTGTTTCTGGGTACTCCCTCCTCGTAGAGACAGAGATGCTCCATCACGTACTTTACCTGATCCGGAGGGAGGCCGAGTTTCTCCTCGAGGTACTTCTCGTCCTTCATACCGAAATATTGTCACCGCACGTACTTAAAATCTTCCACGAAAGTATATAAACACAAACAAGAAAAAGATTACTGTGGTTGCGGTTGAAAGAGTCAGAGAAATCGTTAAAAAAGGATGCGATGAAGAAAACTGGAAGTTTCACATTTTACCGACCGTTAAATATGCGAGGTTGCTGGCCGAAAAACTCGGTGCCGATACAGATCTTGCGGAACTGGGAGCCCTGCTTCACGATATCGGGAGGATAAAATTCGGCGGAAAAGACCACGAAGTAACAGGAATTCCTGAAGCCGAGAAAATTCTGAAACGGGTGAATTGCCCACCGGAAGTTATCGACGAGGTAAGACACTGTATAGAGTCGCACAGAGGAAGCGGTAGTGTAAAACCCGGAACGAAAATAGCCCGGATTGTTGCAAATGCCGATGCGATGGCCCATTTCGATGGGATTCCCTTTCTGCTTCACCTCGGGCTGAAGAAGAAAAATGATCTTGAAAAAGCAGTTAAATGGGTGCGCGAAAGAATCGAAAGAAGCTGGAATAAGTTAACGATCCCTGAGGCAAGAGAAAGTATGAGGAAAAAGTACGAGGCGGCTAAATTATTGATATCCGTAGAGAACTTTAAATAAGAAAGTAAACGATTAAATTTCATGGCTTACGCAGTCGAGGTTTTCAACGTTTCCAAGTTTTACAGAAGGAGATCCGTCGGATTCGTAAACGGTATGAAGTCACTTTTCTTTCCGGAGCTCGTACCCGCTCTTAACGATGTAAGTTTCAGAGTGAGGCGCGGAGAGATATTCGGTTTACTCGGACCGAACGGGGCCGGAAAAACGACCCTCCTTAAAATAATTACAGGTCTCCTGCACCCCGATAAAGGCAGGGTTTGTATCTTCGGTGAGGACGTCACCAAAAATTTTTCAAAAATTTCCGGAAAAATAAACACTGTGTTCGCCAGGGCGAATTTGTGGTGGGAACTCACAGGAAAGGAAAACCTGATTGTTTACGGAAAGCTTTACGGTGTGAGGGACCTGGAGGAGAAAGTCGAAAAGCTTCTGGACCTATTCGGTTTAAAAGATAAAGCAGACACTTACACGGATCTCTACTCTACCGGAGAGATCATGCGCCTTTCTCTGGCAAAGGCGGTGATAAACGATCCGGATCTCCTCGTCCTGGACGAACCCACCATAGGTCTGGATCCGAACATAACCTTAATGGTGAGGGAGTTTTTAAAGGATCTGAATAAAAATGAAAAGACCACGATTCTTTTATCGACCCATTACATGGAAGAGGCGGACATTTTGTGCGACAGAGTTGCCATGATAGACGGTGGAAGGATAATCAAAATAGATTCTCCGGAGAATTTTAAAAGAATGATTAAAAAGCAAGATATAGTTGAAATAAGGGTGAAGGAATTTTCTTCAAGGCTGGTCGAGGTGCTCAGGTCGGAAGAGTTTGTAAAAAGCGCGTATTTTCTGGAAGAGGTCGGGAGGCTAAGGGTTGTGATCGACGATCTTCGCAATTTAGACAGGCTGATCGGGAAAGTTAAAAAATTCACCGAAATAGAGAACGTGCTGACGGCCCTCCCGACTCTTGAAGACGTGTTCATCCAGTTTACCGGAAAAAATCTGAAAGGCGGTGAGGTATGAGAAGGTTTTTAAAAGATTATTTCGTGCTTCAGGCAGCCGAGATCAAGAAATTCCTCAGGTGGAAGGAGAGATTGCTTTGGAATCTCATGGGTTCCGTAACCTTCTTCATAGCCTTCGTTTTCGTCTGGAGTGCCGTGTTCGCAGAAGGCTTCGGAGGGATAGGGAATTTAACGAGAGAGACCTTCGTTGTTTTCATTCTCTCTGGAACCCTGTTATGGGAAGTGATAGGGGTGAATCTCGGCCCGGTTTCCCACGTATTTGTAAGGGAGAAGTACATGAGGACTTCGCTGTACTTTTTCCTGTCCCCGGCTTCAAGGACGGCTTTCCTTCTCGCAAAAGCAGGAACGTCGCTGATGCAGATACTGATTACAAATGTGTTTCTCATTTCGGTTGCCCTGTATTTTTTCGATTTCGAGTTTAAGGGGAGTCTTCTCCTGGCATTTCTGGTTTTTACTCTTACTTTTTTCTGTTTTTACGGTCTGGGTGTGTGCATAGCGGCGCTCGGTGCGTGGAGGGAGGGTATCGCGGACTTTTCCTGGATGTTTTCAAACATTCTTTCGATCCTTTCCGGTGTTTGGTACCCGGTGGAAATATTTCCGGAACCCCTGCGGTCCGTTTCCAAATCTTTGCCGACCACCCAGGCAATAGAGATGCTGAGAAAGATAGGAATACAGGGTTCCGGACTTCAGGAGATTCTTCCGGAACTAACTTTCCTGGGTTTCCTGACGTTCCTTTTCCTCCTCCTCGGTTACCTTGTTTTCAGGGCTGTTGAAGGGAGGGCTATGCTAATCGGGATTTGAGGCAGCGAAAGTTATTTAAATAACGTCCCGGAACTTTTTTCATGGCTTCGCTCAGACCGGGAAGATGTTACTCGAGGCCGGAAAGGCCGAACACCAGGGTTTCCCTCAGGGTTCCGAAGAAGAGTTACGTTAAAGGAGTTCCGGCGAACAGGGTTCGCCAGTTCGAGTCCGGACAGAAAGGGGACTATCCGGTGAAGCTCCACATAGTTTCCGGGGAGGATGTCCAGATAAGGTCGAACTCTCTCGAGGCCGCGAGGGTTGCGGCTGTAAAGTACCTGACGAAGCACGTAGGGGAAAAGCAGTTCTTCCTCAAAATCAGGGTTTATCCCCACCACGTTCTCAGGTTCAACCCGATCGCTACCGGAGCCGGTGCTGACAGGTACTCCACCGGAATGAGAAAGGCCTTCGGAAAGCCCATAGGCCAGGCGGCTATAGTCAAAAAGGGCCAGAAGATAATTTCGGCCTACGTTCCCGAAGGTAAGGAGAAGTTCGCCAAAGAGGCCCTCAGAAGGGCCGTTAGCAAGCTTCCCGGTTCCTGCAGGGTAGTTGCCGAGTAGCGGGTTAAATTTATTTAATAGGAAGGGAAATAAAGAACTATGAGATACGTTCTCTATCCGGAGAATGTCGGGAAGAACGACGTCCAGATCGTGGGCGGAAAGGCCGCCAACCTCGCCGAGCTCATAAAGTCCGGGTTCCCGGTCCCTGAGTGCTTTTTCGTCACCGTGGAGGCTTTCAGGAAATTTCTCGCAGAGAACGAGCTGGAACCCAGGATCCGGAAGGTGCTTTCCGAAATAGACTTCTCGGACCAGGAATCGATAATGAGGGCCTCTTCCGAAATAAAGAGGATGATCCTGGAGGCCGAGATGCCCGGGTCCGTGAAGGACGAGATCCTGAAGGCGTACTCTTCGATGATGTACGCCGACGGAAGCGAGGAAATAGAGTTCATAAAGGCCGGAAGGGACTTCCCGTTCGTGGCCGTTCGGTCCTCGGCGACGACTGAGGACGTGGAAAAGGCCTCTTCGGCCGGTCAGCAGGAAACCTACCTTAACGTCCGGGGAGGGGAAAACGTCTGCTACTCGGTCCAGAAGTGCTGGGCCTCGCTGTTCACCCCGCGGGCGATTTACTACAGACACAAGCACGGTCAGAAGGACGCCGGAATAGGAGTCATTGTTCAGAGAATGGTGAATTCGGAAAAGTCCGGGGTCATGTTCACCGTGGATCCAGCGAATCCGAAAAACAGGAACATAGTCATCGAGGCGGTTTTCGGCCTGGGTGAGACAATAGTTCAGGGCGAGGTCACACCCGACAGGTACGTTGTGGACAGAAACACCGGAGAGATTCTGGAGAAAAAGCTCGGCAGGAAGATAGTGGAAAGGGTTAGGGATCCTACAGGAAAAACCGTTAAGAGGGAGGTCGAGCCCGAGCGCGTTGAGGCTCAGGTCCTTTCGGACGAAGAAATAGTGAAGACCGCTGCTTACGGAAAGAAAATAGAGGAACACTACGGAAGACCGCAGGACATAGAATTCGGAATCGAGAAGGGAAGGATTTACATCCTCCAGACCAGGGCGGTCACGGTTCTGGATTCTCCGGAAGGGGACGAACCCGAGGGCGAGGTCATTCTCACAGGTTCCCCGGCTTCCCCGGGAATAGCCTCCGGAAGGGTCAAGATCGTTCTGCACCCCGGGGAACTCGGGAAGGTCGAGAAGGGGGATGTTCTGGTTACTAAAATGACCTCCCCGGACTTCGTGGTCGCCATGGAAAAATCCGCGGCAATAATCACGGACAGGGGTGGTGTTACTTCCCACGCCGCGATTGTTTCCAGGGAACTCGGAATACCCTGCGTTGTGGGAACCGGGAACGCAACTTCCGTCCTCAAGGACGGGGAGATCGTCACTGTCGACGCCTACACCGGAAGGATTCTCAGGGGCGAGGTCAGCGTGAAGAGGGAGGAAGCTCCGGCTTCTCCGGTTTCCTCCCCGGCTTCCTGGGTTCCACCTACCGTTACCAGGGTAAAGGTGAACCTCGCATTTCCGGAAAGGCTCGAGATCGCGGAACGAACCGACGGGGTCGGTCTTTTAAGGATAGAGCACATGCTCACCAAAAGCGGGAAGCACCCGGCGGAGTACATCCGCCAGGGAAGGAAGGATGAGCTGGTATCCGTTCTTTTCGACAACATCTCCAGAATCGCCAGGGCGTTCTACCCGAAGCCCGTCTGGGTTAGGACCCTCGACGCCAGAACCGATGAGTACAGGCACCTCGAGGGCGGGGAGAAGGAGCCGAAAGAAGACAACCCGATGCTCGGGTGGCACGGAATAAGGAGGGATCTCGACGAGCCGGAACTGCTGAGGGCCCAGTTCGAGGCTGTTAGGAAGCTTCACGAGGCGGGTCTGACCAACGTTGCGGTGATGCTACCTTTCGTCGTGGACCCGGAGGAACTGAGAAAGGCGAAAGAACTCGCTTCCGGAATCCTCCCCGAGACCGTCAGGTTTGGAATCATGGTGGAAACGCCGGCCGCGGCCCTCATCGTCGAAGACTTCTGTAAAGAAGGTGTGGACTTCGTCTCCTTCGGGACCAACGACCTGACCCAGACGGTCCTCGCGGTGGACCGGAATAACGAGAGGCTGTCCAAAATGTTCAGGACCGATCACCCGGCGGTTCTCAAACTCGTAAGACGCGTGATAAGGATCTGCAAAAAGTACGGGGTGGAGACATCTATATGCGGGGAGGCCGGATCCGATCCGGGTTTCGTTGAAAAGCTCGTCGAGTTCGGAATCGATTCGGTGTCCTCGAACGTGGATGCTGTCGACCGGGTGAGGAGCGCGATCGCAAGGGCGGAAATGAGACTCGTGCTGGAAAAGATAAGGAAGGAGCGTTCCGATGGAAGAGAACGGTAGGGGCTATCCCGGGACCAAGCTCGTCATCCTGATGTGCGTCGGCGTATTCTTTTTCGAGTCCCTTCTGAGCTTCGCATTCGGCAGACCGGGTCTGGCCTACCTGTTCTCCCAGTACGGGTTTTCCATGGAAGCCGTTTCCGCCGGCAGGTTCTGGACATTTTTCACATCGGTGTTTCTCCACGCGAGTCCGGAGCACCTGATTCTCAACATGATCGCGCTTTTCTTTTTCGGAAGGGCGGTTGAGACCGAACTCGGTACCGCGAGGTTCTTCCTGGTGTTCTTCGGGTCCGCGGTTTTCGGAGACCTTCTGATACTGCTGATGACCCAGCTGGGGCTTTATCCTGTGGATATTCCTACGGTCGGGGCTTCCGGAGCTATATTCGGGCTGCTCGGAACGGCCATGTTCACCCGGCCCCTTGACCTGGTCTTCTACCCGTACCTCGTTCCGGTTCCCATGGTTCTCGTTGCGATCCTGTACATTCTCTACAATCTGGCCGGATTCTTCTACACCGTGGCCACCGGGGAGACGACTGGAATTTCGTACATCTCCCATCTGGGCGGACTCGGAGCCGGCGCGGTCTTCGGATTCGCCGAAGCCAGGAACCGGGGGAGGTCCTTAGTTATAATTTTCCTGTTCGTGATCCTAATTCCGGTCCTCTGGAACCTGGTGAGCGCGCTTCAGGGAGCCGACTACACCAGAATGATTTCCGAGGTTTTTTGACCTTTTTTGGTTTTCGGATTTCGGTCATATTTCTATTCCCCTTCCACCGAATTCAAGATAACAGTACTCCGGTAGTGATGCTTTATATTTAACCTGTTTCCCATTTACGTGTTCGAGGAATTCTCTGTGCGCGGAATTCCCGCCCGAGGTTGAGACTATTACCCTTTCGAATCCGGAACTTTTGGCGTAATCCTTGATGGCTTTGATCAGCGCCTCAGAAACGTTCTTCCTCGCGAAAATGTGGTACCTCGATTCTACGGAGTCGACGATTAAAGTTTTTCCGTCGGCAAAGGTTATTACCATAGCGTTTTTATCACCGATATCCACTTTTAAGAGCTGCACTCTCGGCTCTTTCATGTACTCTATAATTGAAGTAGTAGAGTTAGAGTACCCGGGGAACGCGCAGCACCTGTATTCTCTATAGGTTGGAATGTCTTTTACGGTTTTGTTCCACACGCTTACTTTCATGACGTTAGATACGTCTTTTTCCTCTATTTTTATACTGTCCGATATGTAACGCGCTATTTCCTTTGGTTTACCGGACAAATAGTGCTGGGAAAGTTGGTTGAGTTCTTCTTTCAATTCATCCAGAGTGCATTCATCTTTCAGCGAAGATCTTACTCTTTCGGTTTCCGACCTCTTCAGTTCCTCTATTCTGCTTCTTATTTTCTTTAGCTCATCCCCACCTTCCCTACCTTTCGTTCTTTTCAACCTTTCCTTGACTTTCTTCAGCTCCTCATTCAATCTTTCTATTTCCGGGGTTCTCGGATTCAGCGGTATTTCACCGCGTTTTATTTTCCTTATAATGTCCATACCTTGGCGGTAAATAACTTCGTTTACCCTGTTTTCCTCTTCCCCGGTTTCGATGACACCTTCCGGCGATATAACGTATCTTTTCTCGAACAGCAGGTAGTCATCGGTCAATCCTTCCTTTTCGAGAAAATCCAGATGGTAGCGTATCATTTCTTCCTCATCTTTTATCGAAGACAGAAACTTATATTTTTCTTCGTTTGTTTTCAACTCGTGAATGCCAGTACTTGATCCCAACAGTTTTTCGTACACTTCATTTACTTCTTTGAAGCGCTTTTCGAGGTCTTCTATTTCTTTTAGAAAGCTTTCATAGTCTATCTTTTCGTTTTCTATTCTGAACAGTTTCAGGGCTTCCGGCTCCTCTGTTTGAAAAAATTCCAGGATTTTTTTAAAGTCTTCTTCTTTGCATTTCGTCGCCCCCGGTAGATCGGAAGTCGTTATAATAGTCTGCTGAGGATTCCGCAGAGGCTCATCGGTTGTTATAGTCTTTGCGACAATTGCTCCACCATTTCCGTCACCGATGCTTCTACATATTAACTCTTTCCCAACAAGAATGTAACAATTTTCTGCACCATATTGTACATCATCCCCTATTCTCACCACTTCAGCTTTAATGGTGGAATTTTTAGCATACCGTTGAGCAGAGTCCCCTATTCTCACCACTTCAGCTTCAATGATGGAATCTTCAGCACACCATTGAGCAAACCCCCCTATTCTCACCACTTTAGCTTTAATGATGGAATCTTCAGCACAGGTTTGAGCATCTATTCCTATAACTTCCTCCCCTTCGATTACCGAGTTTTTAGCCCTAGGTTGGACAGAGACATCTATTCTCACCACTTTAGCTTTAATGGTGGAATTTTCAGCCTTCCATTGAGCAGTTCTTCCTATAACTTTCTTTCCTTCGATTACCGAGTTTTTAGCCTTCCATTGGACAAAGCCCTTTATTCCCACCACCCCCTACGATTACCGAATATTTTTTACCTCCAAGTTGGGCACTATATGTACGTAAATGACCGTTCTCGATGTGGGTGTAAGCAGCTCAAATCCCGAGTCCGTGTTCTTGGTCTCTTTCATTTTAGCCACCGGATTAATTTTACTATTATTAAGTAGTTACTATATTATACTTAAATTTTTCGCTTCTCTCCGACATCCGCGGTAGAAGCTGAATCGGGAGGACGGTCCGAGAATTTTCACAGACCATTTATGGTGGGCTCGCGCGGATTTGAACCGCGGTCAAGAGCTCCCGAAGCTCTCATGCTGACCACTGCAGGCGGGGTCTACCCGCTAGCTACACCACGAGCCCTCCAATCAGGATATGTGCCTCTGCGCATAAAAACTCTATCGGTCGCCGCGGCTATCCCTTTCCTCGCCTTCAGGATTTGCCCGGAACTCATTTTCGCCGACGCGAGGGCCACGAGTTCGCCCTTCAGCGTCAGAATTCCCACAAGGTCTCCGGGCGATATCCCGTCCTCGACGAGCACCACCCCGGTAACTGCCAGCGGCGCCCCGTTGCATACGGCATCCACGGCCGAGTCCTTTATCACTACGGCCTTAATATTGTCAACCGCCAACTCCACGGGATGTATTACCGTCCGTATCGGCTTTTCATTCCCTTCCTTCCAGAATTCCACGGCGTCTTTAAGATCCTGAAGGGTCACGCTCTGCTTTTCGGTAAATATTCCGGCCCGCGTCCTCCTTAGTTCCTGCATGTGCGCTTTCACGCCCATTTTTTCCCCTATGTCCGAGCACAGCTTTCTTATGTACACTCCGGCGTCGCAGACCACCCTCATCAGCACGTCCCTCCCCTCCACTTCCAGGACTGTCAGTTCGTGTATCCTCCTTTTTCTCGGCCGCCTTGCCACCGCTGATTTTCTCGGCGGAACCTGCACTATCGTTCCGAGGAAAGACGAGCAGGCTTCCAGGATTTTTTCCCTTTCCACCTTCCTGTGAATGTGCATCACGGCCACGTACTCCTTGGTCGTCGAGGCGAGGGCCGGCATCGCTTTGGTTGCTTCGCCCAGGGCCACTGGCAGCACTCCGCTGACCCTCGGGTCCAGGGTTCCTGCGTGACCGGCCTTTTTGAGACCGAGAATCTCCCTCACCCAGGAGGTCACCTGGTGGGAGGTTGGGCCCTGGGGTTTGTCTACAATCACGATTCCCTTTTTGACGAGCTCTTCGGTGGGTCTTGCCCCGGGGTAAATTCCCCAGGGTGACAGGGAACCTTCCTCACTCCTCACCAGAAGTTTTTTCATCCTTTTCTACCGGAACCTTCTTTTCGTCCCAGATCTTCACCCAGGCCCTTCCCGAGGCCTTTCCGGAGTGCGAGAGGATCTTCTCGACCTCCACCCGCTCGGGTTCCACCGAGAGCTCGGTGGAAACAGCCTTCCTCACCTCTTCCTTCGGCGGTGTGGGTCCCCCGCCGTAATCCACCTCGAGAACCAGGTCCTTCCTTTTCATTACAGGGTTGTTTTTCTCCTTCACGACCTTTATCTTCACGGCCACCACCTTACTTGACTCTTATGGCGTACCTTCCGGGAGCCGTGACACCGGCTTCTTTTGCTATTTCGGACGATGGATCGAACACGATGACTATACCCTTCCAGGACCTGGTCAGTTCCGGAGACTTGCACACCGGACAGACCTGACCCTGGGTTAACCTTCTACAGTTTTTACACGCCTGCTCAGGCATTCCTTTCACCCTCCAACCACTTCAGGGCCCCCAAATTCGGCTGCCTCATGGTCAGACCCACTTTGTTCTGCTCCTTCAGGGATATCGAGATTATTCTCGCGCGGACCGCGTCCCCTTCCTTCAGGACCCGCTTAGTGTTCTTCCCGGAAAGCTGGGAGTTCTTCTCGTCGTAGCTCACGAAATCGTCCATGACCTGGGATATGTGGACCAGCCCGTCCACAGGACCTATTCTGACGAAAGCCCCGAATTCGGTTATGTCAACGACCTCGCCCTCAACGACCTCCTGCTCCTTGGGAATCCAGGTGAGCACGGTGAACACCGCCGGGTAGTGGACCGAGGGATCCCCCGGAAGGATCTTCCCCTCGCCAGAGATCTCCACAGAAGTCACGGCCAGAATTATGCCGACCTCCTCGTCTATCACGCCTTCCAGCTTCTCGGACACGCTTTCGGCCACGGCCTCCTCGACCGGTAGCCCGAACTTGGAAGGAGGTACCTTTACCTCTCCCTGAAGTTTAGCAATCGCGTACATCTCACTCACCGAAAATCCTGTAGAGTTCCGCGCATTTTTTAACGAGTTCCGCTGCTTTTTCTTTATCTTTCGTAGATTTAAACTTTACTGTTCCTCCGAACTCCTGGGTCTTAACCGCCTCGATGAACCTGGTTATTCTTTCCATGGTTTCCTCCGGGATCTCGGCCAGGTCCTTTATCCCGGACCAAGGCTCCACGGCTATTATCTCGTCGTCCAGAACGCCGTTCGCCTCGACTTTCAGCGCGCCTATAACCCTCGCCGGCAGGACGGAGCACGGGGACGCCGGTTCGGATCCGAGGACCAGGCAGCCGAGACCCTTTACCGAATGGGCCCGGGGAATGATTCCGTAGTTCCCGGGAGCCGGTTCCGAAAGTCTTGCGACCACCCTGGCCCTGTCCGGACATGAGTACCTCAGCGTTCTTCCGAGAGGGACCTCGATCACGACCTCCACGATCATTCTATCCCTTCGAAGTATTTGTTCTGCCTCAAATAAATAACTTTTCCGCCAAGCCTTTCTATTCTTTTCCTCAGTTCCGAGTCCTGGGTGGCAACGGCGTAACCCTCGAGCGCGTAGTGAACGAGGTCATCGTCGGCCTTCCCGGTCGGAGACGGAAGCTCCGGGAACCTTTCGCATATCCGGAGCGCCACCCTCGCCGCGGTTCCGATCCTACCCCCCTTCCTCGACAGTGTCTCGAGTTCCCGGCGGACGGACTCCGGAACGAAGGCCGGTTTCAGGGCACCGAGGTCCACGCCGAACCTCACCGCGTAAATAATTACGTTCGAGTCCAGGACCACCTTCATAAAACTTAAATTGTAGGGGCTTCACTTTAAGTTTATGAGAGGGGCCGAGGCGATCGTAAGGTTCGCCGACGACCGTGTGGTTAAGGAAAGGATAAAAAAAGGTTACAGGATACCGGAGCTCGACGAGGATATAAGGAAAACGAGGACCAGAACCGAGGCGAGGTTGCTTTCCGAAGCGCGTAGATGCGGCGTTCTGACTCCCAGGGTCTTTTCGGTAACCGGTTTTTCCATAGAAATGGAGTTCGTGGACGGACCCACCCTGAAGGAGGTTTTTTCCGGGCGCTTCGACCCGGAGCTCGCGAGGGAAGTCGGCAGGTCCGTTGCGAAGCTCCACACCGGCGGAATAATTCACGGCGACCTCACTACCTCGAACATGATCCTGAAGGACGGGAGGGTTTACTTCATCGATTTCGGGCTGGGGTTCTTTTCTTCCAGGTGTGAGGACGCGGCAACAGATCTCTCCGTCCTCTTCGAGTCCGTGAAGTCCGCTCACTTCAAGTATTTAAATGAAATGTGGAAAAATATAATATCCGGATACCTGGAAGCCGGGGGATCGGGGGAAGTCCTCCGGAAACTCGAGGAAATCCGGAAGAGGGCGAGGTACGTCAGATGAAAAGGGTGTATCTTTACATTTTCGGTTCGGGTGCGGCTCTCCTTTCGGCGGCGATCGGTCTCGGAAGCTTCGTCGACGGCTCGGTCGTTCTCGGAGCCGCGGGGGCCGCTCTGCTCCTGGCCGGGTTGGTTTACTTCCTTTACAGAGAAATCTCGGAGGGGTAAGATGGATCTGGTTTCGCTTTCCTCCAGGCTTCCCAGCGTTGAAAAGCCGGACTTCAGGTTGAGCTTCGGGCAGAAGCTGAAATGGACGGCCTTAATCCTTCTCCTTTACTTCGTTCTCGGCTCGGTAACCGTTTACGGGGTCGAGGAAACCGCGTTCGAGAGGTTCGAATTTCTGGAAATCATTTTCGGGTCGAAGTTCGGTTCCCTGATAACCCTGGGAATAGGACCCATAGTCACGGCTTCCATAATCCTTCAGCTGTTGGTCGGAAGCAAGGTTCTGGACTGGGATACGAAAACACCGGAAGGTAGGGCCAAGTTTACATCAACCCAGAAGCTCCTGGCCGTGTTTTTCAGCTTTTTCGAGGCAGCGGCCTACGTGATGGCAGGCGCGGTTCCGGTTTCCTCTCCATCGCTTGTTCCGTTCGTCATCCTTCAGCTGGCCATGGGCGGGATAATAATCATTTTGATGGACGAGGTGTGTTCGAAGTGGGGCTTCGGCTCCGGGGTTTCCCTGTTCATCGCGGCTGGTGTGTCCAAGACGATATTCGTCAGGCTGTTTTCTCCGGTCGAGGGTAGCGGAAGCGTTCTCCTCGGCCTGATCACCTACCTTTCGGCCGGGGAACCGGCCGAAGCCCTCAGGTCCCTGCTTCCGCTTATCGCACTTCTCACGGTTTTCGTCATCGTGGTTTTCGCCCAGAACATGAAGATAGAAATACCGATGGCGATTACCATGCCCTTCGGAAGATTCGCCGCCAGGAGATGGCCCCTGAGGTTCATCTATACGAGCAACATTCCGGTGATCCTCACCGCGGCCCTGCTGGCAAACCTCCAGCTAATGGGTGCCGCTGTCCCGGCTCTCAAACCGGTGGCCGAGTTTCTGAGGGCACCGGGTCAGGAAGAGGCCCTGGGTCTGAAATTCGCGATAATAGTCAGCGGACTCTTCGCCCTCGCGTTCGCCGGACTTTCCCGCCTTTTCGGAAAGTACACCCTCAGGATGACCATGCTCGGCGGGATCCTCGGATTCGCAGTCGGGGCGGTCGTCGGTCCGGCAACAGGGGCGATTCCGGAAATCCTCCTTTCCGATGTCCTCCGGGCCCTCGCCTACTCTTCGGTAATGATCCTCGGTTCCGTGATGTTTTCGATCTTCTGGGTTAACACGGCCGGGATGGACGCCAAGACCGTGGCCGAGCAGTTCAAGTCCTCCTATCTCTCGCTTCCAGGTTTCCGGAGGGATCCCAGGATAATCGAGAGAATTCTGGAGAGGTACATTCCGCCGCTTGCGGTTCTCGGTGGGGCGTTCGTCGGGTTCCTGGCGGCGTTCGCCGATCTGACCGGAGCCATAGGGACGGGAACCGGAATTCTCCTCACGGTCATGATCGTCCACCAGTTCTACGAGCAGATCACCAGGCAGCACTTAGAGGACATCCACCCGGCCGTGAGAAAGGTGATAGGTTAAACTATTTTTTCGAGGAGTACCGAGGGGCACACCCGCGAAACCCCTTCCAGGGACTCGACGGTTTCCACGAACCTTTCCAGCTCCCCGGAGTTTCTGAACCACGCCTCGAACAGAACCGAGTGGTCGCCCCCGCAAAGATAGAGCGACTTCGGTTTCATTTCCTTCAGGGATCTGATGACCGATATGAGTTTGTCAGGTTTCACATCCATTCCGATTACCGCGTGAATCTCGAAGCCGAGTTTTTTCGGATCCACGCGGGCGGAGTAACCCTTTATCACACCTTCCCTTTCCAACCTTTTCACCCTCTTTCTCACCGCGGCTTCCGAGACCCCGAGCCTCCTCGCGAGTTCTGAAAAGGTAGCCCTTCCGTTAGCCTCCAGCATTTCCAGAAGCCTTACGGACGTGTCCGACCTTGGGTCCGAAATTCGAACCATAATTTTATATATTCGTGACTTATTTATATATTTTTCGGAGGTGATGGGTATGAAAACGGTAGAAAATCTGAAAAAAGCATTCGCAGGGGAGAGTCAGGCCAGCAGGAAGTACCTTGCATTCGCCGTTAAGGCCATGGAGGAGGGTAAGCCGGAGATAGCCCAGCTGTTCTTAGAGGCGGCCGGCGCGGAAAGCGCGCACGCGGTTAACCACTTAAAGGTTCTCGGCGAAATCGGAACCACGGAGGAGAACCTGAAAAAGGCCGCCGAGGGCGAGAACTACGAGATCGAGGAGATGTATCCGGAGTTTATAAGGCAGGCCGAGGAGGAAGGGATGAAGGATGCGGCCGAGTCGTTCAGAATCGCGATGGAAAGGGAGAAGAAGCACAGAGAGATGTTCAGAAAGGCCCTGGAGTCTCTCGGAGCTGATTGAAGAGGTCCGGCGGCTTTCCCGGGGCCCGGTTGGCGAACTCGTAAACCGCAGGCTGGAAGAATTCGCGAGAATCGGGTCTTCCGGGCCCCGGAGGATTTTTTCCGAACTCTGCTTCTGCATTCTCACGGCCGGATTTCGCGCCGACAGGTGCATCGAGATCCAGAAAAAGCTCGGAGACCGGTTTCTGGAGTCCGGGCTTACAGAACTGGAAGCCGGGCTGAAGTCTCTCGGTCACAGGTTCTACAGGGTCAGGGCCGGATACATAGTGGAGGCGAGAAAGCACATTTCCGAACTCCCGGAGATCATCCGCCTTCCCGAGCGCCGGGCGAGAACCTGGCTGGTCTCGAACGTTAAGGGGCTCGGAATGAAGGAAGCGAGCCACTTTCTGAGAAACACGGGAAGGCTCGGTGTGGCCGTGATCGACAGACACATTTTAAGAATTCTCGCATCGGTTGGTCTGCCCTGCGGGAATTACGCCGAGGCGGAGGAGTCCGTGTTCCTCATTGCCGAAAAACTCGGGATGGCGCCCGGGGAACTTGACCTCTACCTCTGGTACCTCGAAACCGGAAGGGTGCTGAAGTAACGTTAGAAATATAAAACCGGGAAACGGTATGAAAGATATGCGCGCCATTTTAGCCGGTGTGCCGGGTGTCGGTAAGAGCACGGTTCTCGACCTCGTGAAGGGAATGGTTCCGGACCTCGAGGTCTACAATCTCGGGGATCTCATGCTGGACGAGGCCGTGAGAAGGGGCCTTGTTTCTTCGAGGGACGAGATAAGGTCGCTGGAACCGGAGGAGATTCTCGACCTCAGGAGAAAGGCCCTTTCCAGGGTTCGCGGGACCAAGGTGATTCTCGACACCCACCTCTCGGTGCGAACGAGCTCCGGATTCCTTCCCGGTGTGACCCAGGAGGTTTTAAATATTTTTAAACCCCACTTAATACTCGTGAGGGAAGACGAGCCGCGCGTCATCGCCTCCAGGAGGTCCCTGGACCGGCTCACGGGATCGAGAACCGGGAGAGACGTCGAAAGCGAGGAGGACATCGCCGAGCACCAGGAGGTGAACCGCGCGATAGCGTTCGCCTGCTCGGTTCTGACCGGGTGCCCGGTCAGGATCCTCAGGGGCGATGCCGGTTCGGTGGCTTCGGAAATAGCGAGGTTGATGGGATGATAGAGCTTTACTATTCGGTCATGAACGCGATTTTCGGACCGCTCCTCGCACTGGGTCCGGCCCTGGCAGAGCTGATTATAGCCCTTTTCCTCAGCTTTTCAGGTTCCCTGTTTTACAGGTACGCGGCGGACTACGCAAAGCTCAGGTACATAGGAAAGAGACTCCAGGAGCTGAAAAAGAAGAAGCCCACGGAAGAGACCTACGACGAAATTGTTTCCCTGATGAAGCAGAGATTCAAACTCATAATGAAACCCATGCTTTTAAATACGGGCTTGATCCTTTTATTTATACCCTGGATGGCTCACGCCTTTCCCGGGGCCGTGGTGTCCTTCGGGGGAATAGAACTCAACTGGATCCTGTGGTACATAGTGATATCCGTTCCCGCTACCCTGATATTCAGGAGGATCATGGGTCTTTGAGGTGGTGGACGTGGCGAAAAAAAAGAAACCGGATTACCCTCACTGCGGGTCCTGCGGTAAAAAGATGGTGAGGGCCAGGTTGAGGCCGTCGGAACTGAGGAAGCTGCCGAAGTCCTCGAGGAGGCCGGAGAGACCCTATCCGGAACTCTGCCCCAGGTGCATGAGGGAAAAAATAAAATCCGAGGTTGGGGTGGTGTGATGTTCGAGCCTGGAAGGGTTTGCGTCAAAATCGCCGGAAGGGAGGCCGGAAGGCTGTGCGTGGTCCTGGAGGTTCTGGACTCCAACTTCGCCGTGGTTCACGGCCCGGGCGTCAGGAAGAGGAGGTGCAACCTTTCCCACCTCGAGCCGACCCAAACTAAAATCGAGCTGAAAGACGGATATCTCGATGAGCTCGCCAGAATGGAAGAGGAGAAAAAGAAATGACTTCGGAAATAGAGCTTTACGCTGTCCAGAGGGGAATAGAAGCCCTTCAGGAGAAGTACGCCGTTCTCCTTCAGAAGATGAACGAGCTTCTCGAGACCAGAGAGGCTCTGGAATCTCTGGACGGAGTGGATTCGGACTCTCCCGCCTGGATACCTCTGGGTTCCGGGAACTTCGTGTCCGGAAAGGTTACGGATCCGGAGAGGGTTCTCGTCGGTCTGGGAGGCGGTGCGGCAGCCGTCAAAACCAGGGCGGAAGCCTTGAAGATCGTCGAAAGGAGGATTTCTGAACTCGAGTCCGAGATGAACAGGACGGTTTCCGACATTCACAGACTCACTTCCGAGCTCCGCAGGCTTCAGGCCGAATACTCCGGTGAATCCCGTGCTGTCGATTCTGAGAAAAAAACTGAAGCAGGGAATTGAAAAAATCTCCAGGAAGGTTTCTTCGACCCGGATAATTCGCGAGGAGGATCTCGAGGACGCTCTCTGGGACTTCGAGGTTTCGCTTCTGGAAGGGGACGTAGCCCAGGAGGTTGCAGAAAAGATAATTTCGGACGTGAAGGCCTCGCTTGTTGGAAGAAAGGGGCCGGTCAGAAAACTTCTGCTCGACACGATCAGGAAATCCCTCTTAGAGATAGTCTCGGTTGAACCGCTCGAGATAAAGCCGCGGAAAAAACCCTGGGTCGTTCTGTTCCTGGGTTTCAACGGTTCGGGGAAGACCACCTCGGTGGCTAAATTCGGAAAAATTCTCAGGGACTCCGGGTTTTCGGTCGTGTTCGCAGCTGCCGACACGTTCAGGGCCGCGGCCATAGAGCAGCTCAAAGTCCACGGTCAGACACTCGGTATAAGGGTCATTTCCCAGGGGTACGGATCGGACCCCGCGGCCGTTGTTTACGACGCGATCAACCACGCGAAGTCCAGGGGGGTAGACGCTGTCCTGGTGGACACCGCCGGAAGAAGCCATTCGAACAGGAATCTGATGGAAGAGCTCAGAAAGATAGTGAGGGTGGGGAAGCCGGACCTGAAGGTGCTGGTTATCGATTCCCTCACCGGTAACGACGTCGTGGAGCAGGTCAGGCTTTTCGACGGTGCGGTCGGTGTGGACGCGTTCGTGTTCACGAAGTTCGACGTTTGCGAGAAGGGCGGTTCCGTACTTTCCGCTCTTTTCACCCTGAAGAGGCCGGTTCTTTTCCTTTCCTCGGGTCAGGGTTACGACGAGGTTCTTGAGTTCGACCCGAAGGCGTTCGTGGACAACCTTATAAATACGGAGAAGTGAAATAATATTATGTTCATGCGACCCCTCTTTCCGGTGAACGGCGACCGGGAATTTCTCGAGGAGTTTTCCAGGTTCCTGGACTCTGTTAAAAAAACGGTTGCCAAGTTTTCCGAGTGCCTCCGGGCTTTCTGCGAAGGGAAGGACTCCGTGTCCGGACTTTCCCGGGAGGTCGATGCCCTGGAAACCGAGGCGGACGAGGCGAGGAGGAAGGTCGAGAGAATAGTGTTTTCCCGGTTCGTCACGGACAAGGAAAACACGATCGAACTCGTCGAAAAAATAGACGATGTGGCCGATGCCGCCGAGAGCGCGGCTTGGGATATGGACATAAGGCCGGTCAGAATTTCTCCGGAAATGTCCGAAATCCTGGTGTCCTGCGGGAAGGAGCTTGAAATCCTGGTTTCGGACCTGGTCAGGTGCGTTTCAGACCTTTCGAACCCGGCCTCGGTCGTGAAGTACTCCGAATCCGTCAAAAAGAGGAGGGATCGGGTAAGGAAGATGGTTCACGATCTCCGCCACCTGATATTTTCCCTAAGAAACCACAAGGACCTCGTGATACTTTCGGACCTCTCGGAAAAAATAATAAAAATAGCGGACTCGGCCGAGGAAGCCGCCGACCGAGCCTCCATAATAGCCGTCAGGATCTGAACTACTTCGAAAGAACGATTTCTATCGCGGAAACGTTCATCTTTTCTCCGTTTTCACCCTCGACCTCTTCGGTCGAAATCTTTATGTCCTTCACCTTTACGTCGGTGAGGAACTTGTTTCTCACTATTTCCGCCACGTCCACAGCGTGCGAGATAGCCCTTCCCCTGGCTCTGAGGACCACTTCGTTCTTTCCGTTGTTGAACTGGGTCACGCACGCCAGCACATAGGACATCGCGGGCTTCTTGCCTACGAGAACCACGTTTTCCGCCACCTGCTTCTCCGCCATTCCTGTCACCTCCGCGACTTTTTAATCAAAATTGAAGCTTCCGTATATTTAAATATTTTCCGGGGCATACTATAATTCGTGAATGTGTTCGGTAAAAGGAAAAAGGCTCCCGGAGTCCTGGACGTTATAAAGTCCAGAAGGTCCGTCAGGAAGTACAGGTCCGGGCAGGTTCCGGAAGATCTTCTGGAAACCGTTCTGGACGCTGCCAGGTACGCTCCCTCGGCCGGGAATCGTCAGCCCTGGGAGTTTGTTGTCGTCAGGGACGGGAATATCAAGAAAATGCTGGTCGAGGCGTGCTTCAACCAGGACTGGATGCTTCAGGCCCCGGTTTTCATAGTCGCCTGCATCAACATGAAAATCGCCTCGGCCACCTACGGCGAAAGGGGCGTCAGGCTTTACTGCATTCAGTCCGTGGCCGCCGCGATCCAGAACATGCTTCTGGCGGCGGAGTCCCTCGGCCTGTCCACCTGCTGGGTCGGGGCCTTCTCCGAGGACAGGGTTTCCATGATCCTGGAGTGTCCACCTTACGTGAGACCGTGCGCGATCATCACCCTCGGCTACGGGAAGGAAAAACCCGAAATGCCGGTCAGGGCGCCTCTGAAGGACATCGTCCACAGGGAGAAGTTCGGAGTTCCCTGGAGGGACGGGTGATGCTTCTCGAGCTTCTGGAAAGGCGCGTTGAAAACTTAAAGCGTGTGGGGGTCGCCTTCTCCGGCGGGGTGGACTCGTTTACCGTTGCCTACCTGTGCTCCAGGCACGCGGAGACGACGCTGTACACTGTCGGGTTTCCGGATTCCCACGATGTGAAAGCCGCCCGGGAACTCGCCCGGGTCCTGGAACTCGATTGGGTCCCGATCCTTCTCGACAGGGAAAGGCTCGAGGAGGCCGTTATCGAGGTTCTGGACTTTCTCGAACCGGGTCCGAGGCTTCCTGTGGAGGTCTGCTTCGAAATCCCGCTGTACTTAGTTGCGAAAAATTCCAGGGAGAGGGTGGTAGTCGCCGGTCAGGGTTCCGACGAGCTGCTGCTCGGATACCACAGGTACAGGAACGGAATCGGAGCCGAGGAGCAGATCCGCCTGCTTAAAGAGCTCGAGAAAACCGTGGAAAGGGAAAGAGCCATGTTCGCCAGGTTCGGGAAGGAACTCGTTCTCCCGTTCACGGACCCGGAAGTCGTCGAGTTCTGCCTCTCGCTTCCCTTGGAGAAGCGCGCCGACAAAAAGATCCTTAGGTCCGAACTTTCCCGGATCTTTCCGGACGCGGCTTCCAGGAAGAAAAAGGCCGCCCAGTACGGATCCGGAGTCGTCAAGGAGCTTAAGAAAATTTCCGGGGGCAGGCTCGCGGAGTACGTCCGGGAAAGGCTGCTGATTTCCCGGCTTCTTCGCGAGATTTCGGGTCCGGTGAGGGAGGCGGATCCGTTTCGCGTCCTGGTTTCCTGCGTGATTTCGCAGAGAAGCAGGGAAGAGAGAACCGAAGAAGCTTGCAGAAGGCTTTTTTCCAGGGCGAAAACCCCGGAGGAGATAGTTGAACTCGGACCGGAGAAGGTTTCCGAACTGATAAAGCCGGCCGGACTGTACAGGGAGAAGGCCGCGAGAATCGTTGAACTCTGTAAGAGAATTTCCTCCGGAGTTCCGGATACCAGGGAGGGGTTGATGGGACTCCCGGGCGTCGGACCGAAAACCGCTGACGTCGTCCTCTGCTACGGTTTCGGAAAGCCGGTTGTGGCCGTCGATACCCATGTGAACAGGATCTCGAAGCGACTCGGTCTTGTTCCAGGAGATGCTTCCAGGGAGGCCGTGAAAAGAATTCTGGAGGAAAAGATTCCGCCGAAGTTCCGGAAGTACGTGAACCAGGGTCTTGTGAGGTTCGGACGCGAGGTCTGCCGGCCCGTGCGCCCGAGGTGCGGATCCTGTAACCTCTCGGACCTCTGCCCGAAAGTTTATATTGGATCGTGAAAAAATAATAACGGATGTTAAGGGGATTTTTCGAACCGGAGTCCGTTGCCGTTATAGGGGCGAGCAGAACTCCCGGAAAGGTCGGACACGCCGTCCTAAAAAGCCTTAAATCCGGGTTTAAGGGCAGGATATACCCTGTGAATCCGAACGCCGCAGAGATTCTCGGTTTGCGGTGCTACCCCTCGGTTCTCGATGTGGAGGATAGGGTAGAACTCGCCGTTATCTGCGTTCCGGCGGCTTCGGTTCCGGATGTTCTGGACGAGTGCGAGAAAAAAGGCGTGAGGTTTTCGGTTATAATTTCTTCGGGATTTTCCGAGGTGGGGCGGCGGGACCTGGAGGAGAGGCTGAAGGGACGGAAGCTCAGAATAATAGGTCCGAACTGCGTCGGGGTCTTCGACCCGTACACCGGAGTCGACACGCTTTTCATGCCCGAGGAAAGGATGAAGAGACCGGGGAAGGGACACATCTCGTTCGTAACCCAGTCCGGGGCCGTCGGCACCGCGGTCCTCGACGTTCTTTCCGACATCGGGGTCGGCATCTCCAAGTTCGCGTCCATAGGCAACAGGGTTGACGTGACAGAGGTCGAGCTCCTCCGGTTTCTGGAGTCCGATCCGAACACCAGGTGCATCGCCATGTACCTGGAGTCCGTGTCCGACGGGAAAAAGTTCGTGCGCGAGGTTAGGCGGTGTAAAAAGCCGGTCGTTTGTCTTAAGGCCGGGAAGAGCGAGAGCGGGACCAGGGCAGCGGCTTCACACACCGGGAGCCTGGCCGGTTCCTACAGGCTTTACTCTTCGGTTTTCAGGCAGTTCGGAGTCCTGGAGGCGAAAACCCTGGAGGAGCTGGTGGACTTTTCAAAAGTCCTCGCGTCCCAACCTCCTATGAAGGGTAGGCGGCTGGCGATAGTCACGGACGGTGGGGGTTTCGGAATCCTTGCCGCGGATACGGCCGAGAACCTGGGTTTCGAGCTTCCGGATTTCGGGTCCGAAACCGGGAAAAAGCTAAGGGAGGTGCTTCCGGACTACGCTTCGGTTTCCAATCCCCTGGACCTCACCGGGGATTCTGATTCCGAAAGGTACAGGAGCGTGCTTTCCCTGGTGTTTTCGGATCCGAATGTCGACGGTGTTGTGGTGATCGCCCTCCTTCAGATAGCCACGCTCGACGAGGCAATCGTCGATGTCCTCGCGGAGTGCAAGGTTTACGGAAAACCTTTCGTCGTCTGTGCTTCCGGCGGGGAGTATACGAGAAGGCAGGTCAGGAGGCTCGAGAGGCTCGGAATTCCGGTTTTTCCGAGCCCCGAGAGGGCCGTTGCTGCTATCAACGCGCTGAGACTTTTTTCGGAGGCGAGGAAATGAAGGGATTTGCGATACTCCTGGATGCGGCGCTTTCCCTCACCGTTGCGGCCGTTGCCGTTTCCTCCCTGGTCGCCGGTCTCCAGGCTCCGGAAGTTCAGCGGGACTACGGCGAGCTTTTCAGCCTCCTGGAGTCCGCCGAGGTTTCCGGACTCCTGTTCAATTGCACCGCGGCCGCCGAGAGAGGATCGGTGAACGGGTTTGGGTGCGACTTTCCGGAACTGGTGAAAAAAGCCGGGGGGAAGTCCTTCGAGCTTTACGGGTACACTTCTGGTTTCTTCCGGCTCGCCGGGCAGCCTTCCGAAGGGGTCGCGATCAGGAGGATCCTTCTGAACGGCCTTCCTCCCAGAACCTCGGGAAATGTTTTCGTTAACAGCACCTACTCCCTGGACTCTCCTGTGAACCTAACGGTTTCCGCGGTTTTTTCGCGACCGGAGAATGTCACGCTCGGGGTTTTCAACTCGACCGGACACCGTCTTTCCTGGGCTGTGGAACCGGACTACGTCTACGGTGACTCCGCGGAGTTCGTCGTAACCGTTCCGCCTCGGACCCTAACGGACTTTTACCGGGTTTCGATCGAAAGCGTCGACGGAAGGGAGCTCGGCTGGGCCGTGTTCACGGTTTCGAGGCCGGGAATGGTGGTGGTCTATGGCTAAGGCTCTTTTTGCCACGGTAACGATTCTGGTGCTCTTAGGGTCCCTTTCGGCGGTTGCGTCCGCCTTCGTTTCGGAATCCGCCTACTCTTTGGAGGTTGGCTCGGTTAAAACCGCCTACTCGAGGGTGAATTTCGTTTTCGACGACATCTCTTCCGACCTCACCGGACTTTCCAACATGACCGCGGAGTCCGGGCGGGTCTACCTTTCCGCGCTTTCGGAGTACTCGAAGTTCTACCCCGAGGGGTTCATAAGGGGACCGCCCCTCGTCGTGGAGGACAGAGTAGCCGGGATAAGGAGGGTGATGGTGTGAAGGCCCAGTCTTCTGTGGATTACCTTTTCACGATTTCCCTGGGTCTTGCCATCTTCACGGCCGTAGCCGCGGTTTCGGTTTCGTACCTCTCGGATTACTCTAACGAGCTCAAGTTGAGGTGGGCCCAGGACTCGGTTTCGAGGATGGAATGGGCGCTGAAGACCGCGAGAAGTTTTTCGGAGGGAACCGCGATCCCGGTGAAGCTCAACCTCCCGGAGCTCGATCCGGATTCCTACATTTCGTCCGGGGAGATAAGCGTGAAGCCGAAAACCCCGGAGAGGTACGAGGTTATAACCAACATCGGCTTCAATGCTTCGGGTTCCCTTCCGGAGAACGGAGGAAGACTCAGGGCCTTCGCGGTTTACCCCGGCATTTTCATTCTCGACCTTCCGGTTTCCTACCTGAACCTCAGCATCGGGAAGGACTGTTCCTCCTGGAATCTTTTCTACCGTATCCGGATCCTGAATACCTCGCTCTTACCGGTCGAAGGCCGGGGAATCCGGGTCGCGATCTACGACGCTTCCGGTAGACTTCTCAGGTACAGGGAGAACCTCACGGCTTCGGATTACTACTCCGGATTCCTGCCGTTCCTTCCGAACAGCGGCTTTAAAGTCGTTTCCGCGAAGGAACTCGGCCTCGGGGTTTTTACCTCTGTTCCGGTGGACACTTCCTGCTGATTACTCGACCTTTCCGGTGAGATAGCCGTAGTCCGTGTGGTAAAGCCCGGAGTCCAAGTCCCTGAAAGAAACCGTTACCTCGAGCGTTACCCCGGTTCCGCGCGGAGGCACGCCGGTACACGCCGCAGTGAGGGTGGCTTTCTCACCGGGATTCAGAACCTTAGACTGTGCCCCGGAGCAGGAAACCGCGTCCGAAGAAGCGGAAATCTCTGTGACGTTTATTCTCGAGTCTTCCTTGGAGGCCAGGGTGATTGTCAGGGAAGTCGAGGAGAGTACCCAGTCCTCGACCGAGAACGAGGAAAACCCGCGGGAACTCTTCTGTACCCAGGTCGACGGGTTGAAAACACCCAGGGAATACAGAGCCGCGGATACCACAGCGATTACAACTATCATCCAGCCCCAGGTCATCAAGTACTCGATGGCCGCC